>JAJZHP010000060.1 GCA_021804355.1 Pseudomonadota bacterium
TACAAACCAAGCCACAAAAAACACAAATTGTCATTCAATAACAATAGGTTATACGACAAACCGGTTATTTTTTAATCAGAAAGTGTCGAACTTCGGTGAAAAGACCCGTTTGAATGTTATGACTAATTTGTTGTTTGATGAATGGGTTATCGTATTTGTAGATACCGAAATGACCGCAGCACTGCTGGATAGGCTGACGCATCACCGCAAAATCTAGCAAACGGACAACGTTCATATCCTTCCAAACAACAAGAAAATCAGGACAAAGTTAGTTGTTGACCTGAAAACTTTTGGACGCCGATGGTGTAAGTATTCGCATGATTGCCATGAAGGGACTGGCCGGATCACCGGCTCCGGGCCGCCCCTTAAGCTATCCGTTAGGTTGGTGTGTTGAATTGCACTTAAAACCTACCCAACTACTTGACGCTTCAAAAAGGTATATCGTCATCAAAGGCATCTGCTGCTGGAGATGGAGCGCGGTTGGAGCTAGGGGCTTGGCGGGCTGCTGGTGAGTTTCGAGCCGGAGTAGGTGAGGCATCTTCACCTGGAAAGCCTGCATAGTCAGGCGCTTGATCAAAGCCACCAAAGTTACTATCGCTGCCTGCCTGTCCACCACCGGCGTTTCGACCATCAAGCATCTGCAGGTTTTGTGCGCGGATCTCTGTGGAGTAACGATCCTGACCGGTTTGTTTATCTTGCCATTTGCGAGTGGACAAAGAGCCTTCTACATACACTTTGCTCCCTTTTTTCAGGTATTCGCCAGCAATTTCTGCCAACTTGCCATAAAAAACCACACGATGCCACTCGGTATGTTCTACGGGTTGACCGGAATTCTTATCCTTCCAGGACTCGCTGGTTGCCAGGGTGATATTGGCAACAGCTCCTCCTGAGGGCAGGTAGCGAACTTCAGGATCACGTCCGAGATTACCTATCAGTATGACTTTATTGACTCCGCGCATGACCTACCCTTCCATAAATCGTTGCCAAGGAAAACCTTACCCCTACTTTAACATATTCGCCTAGACTGCCACAGCCCGAGCTGGTATACGATCCAGTGCAGGTTGATCCAGTCTATGGTGGTCTACTTTAAGAAAAGCCATCTGCTCGTCGGCCAGGATCACAGATTCTTCGACGCCGGTGATAGCAGCGATAGCTGGCGATAATTCGAGAATTTGTGCACGGTTCAATCCATCAAAATGCAGGGTCATGCTCGTCAGGTGACGCGGTGGGCGCATGCTAAGAATCATAATCAGCCATCCTGCAATCATAGCCGCTCCGATCAAGAGGATATGGTTAGGAGCTACATGCTCTGTCAGCAGGTAGCCACCCATCCATCCTCCTAAAGCGGGACCCAGAAACTGGAAGGTGGAGAACAACCCCATGGCGCTACCCTTGGTGCCTACAGGAGTGATTTTACTGATCAGTGAAGGTAGCAAGGCTTCGAGCAGATTAAAGGCCATAAAATACAGAAATAGGCCGATGACGATATTAGACAGGCTGGCATTGAAAAGGGCTAGCGATATCAGGCCAAGTGACATGGTGGCTGCCGCCAGTGCCAGCATCAATTTCATGTGCTGATGCTTCTCAGCAATGATGATGAAGGGGATCACGCTGATAAACGCGGTCAGCATGACAGGCAGATAGACCCAGGCATGTTGTGCAACAGGCAAGTGTGCATGGTCACGCAACATGACCGGTACCAGCAACCAGCTGGACGCCATGACCAGGTGCAGAAAAAATACGCCGACATTAAGGCGCAACAGCTGGGGATGGAAGGCCAGTTGGCGCAAGCTCATCAACGAGGCACCAGGATTGGCGTGAAAAGACAGCTGGGGCTGGGGCACAGCGATAAAACATAATAAGGCTCCAAGCAGGGCCATTGCAGCGGTTGCCCAGAACACCAAAGACAGCCCGCCATGGCCGGCTAACAAAGGACCAACCACAAAGGCTACCGAGAAAGACAGTCCTATGGTCATGCCCACGACCGCCATGGCTTTGGTACGATGTTCTTCTCGGGTAAGGTCTGCCAGCAAGGCCATGGCCACTGCTGATATGGCGCCAGCTCCCTGAATGCCGCGCCCCAGGATGACACCCCAGATACTGCTGGAAAGCGCTGATACAGCCGCACCAAAGGCAAATAGCAGCATGCCGGCAATAATCAGAGGTTTGCGAGGGATACGGTCCGATAATCTGCCCAGGGGGATTTGCAGGCAAGCCTGTACTAGGCCATAGATGCCAATGGCCAGGCCCACACGTTCAGGGGTGTAGGATGTCAGATGACGGCCATAGAGAGCAATGACCGGCATAATCATGAAGAGGCCCATCATACGGCTGGCAAAAATGCCGGCCAAGGCCAGGACAGAACGCAATTCGGTGGAGGTTAATCCATTCACAGTTACAAACTCAGGCTGGTCAACAAGGAAAACCAAGGTAGGCGTGTATTCTATCGCAAGTTGAGCTCCAGAAAACATGGCTAGGGCTTATCCCCAACATGCTTTAACGCATACAATGTGATTTCAACGCCGACAGGAAGCCCTGATGGAGCAGATTCGACTGAGGGGGGTGCGTACCCATAACCTCAAGAATATCGATATCGATATTCCTCGTGATCAATTTGTGGTGATTACCGGTTTGTCAGGTTCGGGTAAAAGTTCCTTGGCCTTCGATACCTTGTATGCAGAAGGGCAGAGACGGTATGTTGAATCACTGTCAGCTTATGCCCGTCAGTTCCTCTCTTTGATGGAGAAACCCGATCTCGATCATGTGGAAGGGTTGTCGCCGGCTATTTCCATTGAGCAAAAGTCCACGTCACATAACCCGCGATCCACCGTGGGGACCATTACCGAGATACATGACTATCTGCGTTTGCTTTACGCGCGAGTGGGTACACCGCGCTGTCCTGACCATGGCATGGATCTGGAGGCTCAGACCATCAGTCAGATGACGGACCAGATTTTGGCCCTGCCCGAAGGTACGGCTCTGATGTTGCTGGCTCCGGTAGTGCGTGATCGCAAAGGTGAACACGCGCATGTCTTTGAACAACTACGCAGCCAGGGTTTTGTACGCGTTAGAGTCGATGGTCTGGTGGTTGATCTGGACGATGTGCCTGTTTTGGATAAACAGAAAAAACACAGTATCGACGTGGTTGTTGACCGCTTCAAGGTTCAGCCTGACCGAGCCATACGCATTGCTGAGTCGCTGGAGACCGCGTTAAGAACGGGTGAAGGTCTGGCGATGGTTGTCCCTATGCAGCAGGGTGATGGGCCCTCCTTATTATTTTCATCGCGATATGCGTGCCCGCATTGCGGCTATGCACTGACTGAGATGGAACCGCGTTTATTTTCATTTAACAACCCGGCAGGGGCATGTCCTACCTGTGACGGTCTAGGTGTTAAACAGTTTTTCGATCCGCAGCGATTATTGCATCCCGAGCTATCACTTGCACAAGGGGCTGTAGACGGTTGGGGTCCGCAGCATGCTTACTATCATGGTGTCTTGCAGGATGTTGCTCGCCATTATGGCGTAGATTTTAAAGCTCCTTTCACAGAACTACCTCAACAGGTGCAAAAGGTGATCCTTTACGGTTCCGAGGGAGAGCCTATGGATTTTAGGGTCTTGGGAGTCCGCGGTGGCAAGACACTACGCCATCAACCCTTTGAAGGTGTTTTACCCAATTTTGAGCGTCGTTATCACGACACGGACTCTAACAGCGTAAGAGAAGAGCTGGCGCAGTACCTCAGTCAAACGCGTTGCGGGGATTGCGATGGTTCGCGTTTGCGTCGCGAAGCACGTCATGTATTTATACAGGCATGCAATTTGCCGGCAGTTAACCAAATGCCGATAGGCCAAGCCTTGACGCATTTCCACGATCTTAAGCTATCCGGGCAGCGTGGCGAGATCGCTGAAAAAATTCTCAAGGAAATCCGCGATCGCCTGCAATTTCTGGTCAATGTGGGATTGGACTATTTAAGTTTATCGCGCTCAGCCGAGACTTTATCGGGAGGAGAGGCGCAGCGTATTCGTTTGGCCTCACAGATAGGCGCAGGATTGATGGGCGTCATGTATGTATTGGATGAACCCTCCATAGGGCTGCACCAGCGCGATAATGAACGGCTATTGGCGACCCTGCTGCGTTTGCGTGATCTGGGCAATTCTGTATTGGTCGTTGAGCATGATGAAGATGCGATTCGGGCCGCCGATCATGTCATCGATATGGGACCTGGGGCGGGAGTACATGGAGGCAGAGTAGTCGCGCAAGGTCAGATCAGCGATCTGCAAGCCTGTCCTGAATCACTGACAGGCCAGTACCTAAGTGGGCAGCGCTGCATACCGGTGCCTCAGCAACGTCATAGCATTAAACCTGGGTATCAGCTGACCATAAGGGGTGCCAGTGGAAACAACCTTAAAAAGGTTAATGCCAGCATACCGCTGGGTCTGATGACCTGTATCACCGGGGTGTCAGGGTCAGGTAAGTCAACCTTGGTTAACGCCACGCTGTATCCCTGGGTTGCCCGGCATCTGCATGGGTCGTGCGCGATACAGCCCGAGCCTTGTCTCGGGATCGAGGGACTGGAGCATCTCGACAAAGTGGTGGATATCGATCAGAGCCCTATCGGTCGAACCCCACGATCCAACCCGGCGACGTATACCGGACTATTTACACCGATACGAGAGCTGTTCGCCGGTACTCCAGAAGCTCGTTCGCGCGGTTATGGACCAGGGCGGTTTTCTTTTAACGTTCGTGGCGGTCGCTGTGAGGCTTGCCAGGGGGATGGTGTCATACGGGTTGAAATGCATTTTTTGCCCGATATGTATGTGCCCTGTGATGTATGCAAGGGTCAGCGTTATCAGCGCGAGACCCTGGATATACGTTATAAGGGTCGGAGCATTGCTGATGTATTAGCCATGACGGTGGAAGAAGCGCGAGCATTTTTTGATGCCATTCCCGCCGTGGCACGCAAACTGCAAACTTTGATGGAAGTGGGCTTGTCCTATATCAGTCTAGGGCAAGCAGCGACTACCCTCTCCGGAGGAGAGGCGCAGCGTATCAAGCTGGCTAAGGAACTCTCTCGCCGGGATACAGGAAAAACCCTCTATATCCTGGATGAACCGACGACTGGCCTGCATTTTCATGATATTGAACAATTATTGGTGGTCTTGCATCGCTTACGCGATCACGGCAACACCATGGTAGTGATCGAGCATAACCTGGATGTGATTAAGACGGCGGACTGGATTATCGACCTCGGGCCAGAAGGCGGAGCTGGTGGGGGTGAAATTCTGGTGGCGGGCACCCCTGAGGAAGTAGCACGTTGTGTCCGCTCTCACACCGGACGTTTTCTGGCTCCCTTGGTTAAGTGAGCTATGGACTATAGTGCGGCTTTGATGCGGGATACCTGGTTTCAGTCATTGCCCGAGACGATGCGTCAAGCTCTTTTGCAAGCTGGGGAGTGTCGCACTCTGGCTGCAGGGCAATGTCTTTTTGCCCGGGGCATGGCATTTGATGGTATCTATGCAGTTGTTCAGGGCTTATTGGCGATTCGTGGGGTGGATGAAGCTGGTCGTGGCGTGATGCTGACCTTGCTGGGGCCAGGACAGTGGCTGGGTGAGATTGCCCTGATTGATGGTTTGAGTCGAACGCACGATAGCTGGGCGCAGGAAGACAGCCGGTTGTGGCATATTCCCCCAGCAGCCCTGCATGATATGTTGCAGAAAAGTCCGCAATGGTGGCGCTGGTTTGCCCTTCTGGTGACACATAAGATCCGTTACCTTTTTGTTGAGATGGAACAGACGATGCTACTGGATGCCAGGCAGAGGTTGCTCAGGCGTCTATGGGTTTTGGCGGGTAATTCGCGTATGGTGAAAATTTCTCAGGAAGACTTAGGAAGCATGCTGTCATTATCACGTCAGACCGTGAATCAAAATCTACGGCAACTAGAGCGTGAAGGCCATATACGCTTGCATTATCGCCAGATCGAAGTTGTCACGGTACCTGCGCTGGGTTAAAGCGGAGGCACGTCGCGTCCTTCTCCTTCAGCCAGAACCCAGAACCTTTCAGGCTCCAGTTCCCGCGTTTGCAGCGCTATCTGCAGATCCAGAACGGGTTGGTTCATCGGTTCATCGGTCAATTGAAAGGTATTATGGTGTATGGCTAGTGACACGGAAGAACGTAGCAGTTTGTGGGCCCGAACGGCTTCTTCCGGATTGATATGGGCTAAGCGCATAAACCAGCGAGGTTCATAGGCACCGATAGGTAATAAGCTGAGCCTGAAGGCGGGCCAGCGCTCAGCGATGTCATGGAAGTGTCTTCCCCATCCGGTATCGCCAGCAAAATAACCGCAACCCTGTGCGGTTTCTACAACCATGCCCCCCCAGAGAGCCTGATCCCGGTCACGCAGGCCTCGTCCCGAAAAATGCTGACTAGGAACATAATGTATACGCAGCCCTTTCCAGGAGAGGGACTGCCACCAATCCAGTTCATGAATGGCATCAATACCCTGGCGACGCAGGTAATGCGCATTGCCCAGGCCGGTGATGAGCTGGGGGTGATCGCGTTCGTGCAGATAACGTAGGCTAGCTATATCCATATGATCGTAGTGATTATGACTAAGCAGTACGATATCAATAGGGGGTAGGTCCTGCAGAGCAATGCCAGGCGCTCTGACCCGTCGTGGACCTGCGAAGCGGAAGGGGCTGACTCGCTCGGAAAACACAGGGTCAGTGAGCAGGTTGTAAGGCCCTATTTGCCAGAGTACGGTAGCATGATTGATGAAATGCACATGCCATTGATCCAGTTGAGGGCTATGCCGGGGAGCAGGAGCCGCAAAGACAGGATTATCCACCCAGCGGGGCCAGGCACTGGGTTGGCGAGTACGCAGCCAGGTGAGTATGGCTTTGACGTTGCGCTCGCCTGTTTCCAGGTTGACAAATTTTTGCCCGTTCCAGTGGGGGCTATGTGAGAAGCGCTCAGGATGGCGTCGAAAAAGGTCTTCATGCTGTTGGGTGGCAATAAACTCAGGAGAAGTTTGTTTACTCATGAAGTTTTCCTGAAAGCGATGGCAGCTAATCCTAGCATAAACGCTTATGGGCCTATCAAAGGCAGATCGGTACGTGCTGGAATAGTCCCTAAGTGCAAGACCATGCTATGGCCATTCTCAAAAGCCATAGCGTAATGCTCGGCATTGGTCATGACTTTCTTGACGTAGTCTCGTGTTTCAGCAAAAGGAATGGTTTCCACATAAATCGCTGCCTCCAGAGGGTGGACATCTTGCCAAGCTCGCGCACGTCGTGGGCCGGCATTATAAGCGGCTGTGGCCAGAATGGGGCTGCCATTGAGTGCATCAAGGATGTGGCGCAGATAATAGGTGCCCAGCTGTACGTTAGTGCCTACTGCATTGACCGCCATAGCGTGATAATGAAGGCCTAGCCGGTTAGCGACCCATTGTGCTGTATCGGGCATCAGCTGCATCAGTCCGCTGGCACCTACCCCGGAATGAGCCGCCACGGTGAATCGGCTCTCCTGGCGTATCAGTCCGTAAACCCAGGCAGGATCAAGGCCAAGTTCATGGGTATAGCCTTCCAGAATGTCGCGGTAGGGGGTTAGATAACGCAAGCTGATATTGTTTAAGCTGTGGGATTGTTCTGCTGAATAGATGGCTCGATCAAACCAGCCAGCACGGTTGGCAATTTCGGCAGCTGCCAGAAGTTGCTGATCACTGAGGGTACGCATACTCCAATTCCATTCCTGCACAGCTTCGGCGCGCAGTCCGGCTTCGCGCAAGGCTAAAGCGCGTCGTATGCCCGGCAATTGATGGATCATGGCTATCATGCCCTGATCGGGTTCATAGTTCTGAGAGGTCAGCAGGGTGGGTCCGAGTTCATCCCGGGCCATAAGCCCATAATAATCATCATGCAAGGCTAATTGAGCCAAACGATGATGACCTTGCTGTGGATGGCCGGTGCGCAGCTCTGCGCGTCCCAGCCAGTATTGCCAGGCAGGAGTATTACGGTCCTCGGCAGGTAAGGCATGTATGGCCATGGTGACACGTGGCCAGTCGCCGGCGCGAAGTGCGGCACGAATCTCCCAAGTACGCGCGGCAGGACTCAGGGGCTCTGCTCGGCTAAACCAGCCTAATGCGCGGGCATCGTGTTGTAGGGCGGCCTGAATGGCCACTTGTTGCCAGGCATGGGCCAAAGCTCCTGGCGGTAACTGACCGCTCAGAGTCGTTAAAACATCCTGAGCTTTATCCAGATCATGTCGAGCCAGCTGGTCCAGGGCATAGAGCGCCAGCTCGCGTTGCTGGCGATAAGTCAAATCTATGTGTTGCAGCAGGAGCGCGGGATTCAGGTGGGCCAGCTGCAGGTCTTGTTCATTAACAGGATGTTCCAGGGTTGCTAACCACAGTCGGGCATCGCGGGTGTCCCTGAGGTCAAAATCGATACGAACGCGTTTCCATACCGTCTCCCCGGGTATCAGGCCCGCCGTAACCATACCTTGATACATGGGCAGACAACTATCCGGTAACGGGCGCACCGCCATCCAGCGATCCTGGGCAGCAGCTAGGGCATCGAGCTTATGCAAAGCCCAGTCCGCCCGCCAAGCAAAACAGAGGCTATCTTCAGAGGGTTGTTCCAGTTGCTTCACCTGATCGAGAAGCCTGTTCCAGTCCTGACGGCGAGCCAGTTCTCTGACCCAGGCAGCGCGCAGATGTTCTGCAACCAGGGTGCCGGCTTGATGTTGTAAAAAAATATCTACGGCATCGGGAGTTGTCGTTGTTAACTGGCTCAGCAGCCACCAATACTGTACATAGGGACCCAGAAGATCATGATCCATGGCTTGGGCCATATGCCCTAGCTCAGTAAAATGACCGTGTTTATAGGCTTCATGGGCATCGGTGACATCCCAAGCGTAAACCTGCGTAGTCAGCCCTATCAATAAGCTGCCTATCCCTGCTATATAACGACGCAAAGTACATCCCCTTCAAGCATCCCTACAGAGTTTAACATGCTGCAGCCTAGCTACGATCCTGTCGGTGACAGCTTTCATGAAAGCAAGGTGTCTCGCTATAATGCCCCCCCTTCTTATCCTCTTGAGCACCGTATGAGCAAAAAGCTCTACATCGAAACCCAAGGTTGTCAGATGAATGAGTATGACAGCGCTCGTTTGTCAGATCTGCTGCAAATGGACAGTGACCTGATTCGCACGGAAGATCCCGCTGAGGCTGATATTCTGCTGCTCAATACATGTTCGATACGAGAAAAAGCTCAGGAGAAAGTATTTTCTGAGTTGGGACGCTGGCGTAAATACAAGGACAAAAGGCCTGACATTATGATCGGCGTTGGTGGCTGTGTAGCCGCTCAGGAGGGCGGAGATTTATTACGTAGAGCCCCTTTTGTTGATCTGGTTTTTGGTCCGCAGACCTTGCATAGGGTGCCGGAGATGATGAGAAAGCGCCGGCATGAATCGCAGAAATTACCTGTGGTTGATGTCAGCTTTCCCGATATTGAGAAATTTGATCAATTGCCTGAACCTTCCGTACAGGGTCACAAAGCCTTCGTCTCTATCATGGAAGGCTGCTCGAAATACTGCAGCTTTTGTGTGGTGCCGTATACCCGAGGAGAAGAAGTCTCCCGCCCGTTTGATGATGTGGTAGCTGAAGTGGCTCATGTATTGTCCTTGGGGGTAAGAGAAGTCACCTTGTTAGGACAAAATGTCAATGCTTACCTCGGTCATGATCATGAAGGGCGCAAGGTTAATTTTGCCGAGTTGCTGAGGTGCCTGGCTACACTGCCACAACTGGGATGGTTGCGTTATACCACCTCTCATCCTCTGGAGCTGAGTGACGAATTGATTGCAGCGTACGCCGATATTCCGCAACTGGTCTCTCATCTTCATCTTCCCGTACAGTCAGGATCAGATCGTGTGCTAGCGGCCATGAAACGCAACCATGACCGTTCGTATTACCTGAATCGGATACGGGCGTTGCGCGCCGTTCGTCCTGACCTGCATCTTTCTTCTGATTTTATCATTGGGTTTCCAGGTGAATCCGATGAAGATTTTGAACAAACCATGAACTTGGTTGCAGAAGCAGATATTGATTTTTCCTATAGCTTTATTTACTCGCCCAGGCCGGGCACCCCTGCTGCAGCGTGGGATGATCCGATCCCCGCTGCAGCAAAGAAGGCTAGACTTGATCGCCTGCAAAGTCGTTTGGCGATAAGTGCGCGATCTAAAACTGAAGCTATGGTGGGTACACGACAAATAGTCCTGCTCGATGCGGTGTCTTCACGGCTTCCTGATCATCTGGCAGCTTCAGCATTCAACACACGATTGGTTCATGTCAATGTGGCCGATACCACCCAGATCGGGCGTTTTGCTGAAGTTCAGATTGAGGAGGCGCTTTCTACCAACGCCTTACGCGCGCGCCTCCTGCAGATTTACTCGTAATCACCACGATGCCGGTCCACATCGCGTACAAAACGTGCAATGTGTTGATAGGCTTTGCGAGCTTCAGGCATGAAAGCTGCGAAGATGGGGAAGACATGAGGCATGGCTACCCATTCTTCATAGACCACGGGTACGCCGTACGCGCGTGCGCGCTCAGCGACGCGCAGGGCATCATCGCGTAGCACCTCGGTTGATCCCACCATGATCATCAGGGGGGGGAATCCAGAAAGATCTGCTTTGGCGGGTGAGACCCAGGGGTGCTCTGGATCTACACCTTGCGAAACATAGCGTCCTACGCCTGAGACAGCGCGGGCAGCAAACATGGGATCTTGATGCCGGTTATGATGCATCGAAGCACTGCCGCCGGTAATGTCGGTCCAGGGCGACAGACAAATACAGGCAGCCGGCAGAGGTAACCCTTGATGACGCAGCGATTGCAACATGATGAGCACCAGATTTCCTCCCGCGGAATCGCCGGCGACCAGAATATTATGCGGTTGATAACCTCTTTCCAGTAAGTGCGTGTAAGCAGTCACCGCGTCATCCAGCCAGTGACGAAATTGGTAAGCGGGAGCCATGCGATAGTTGATAGCCAGTACAGGGCGTTTACAGGCGAGAGAAAGCCGCCAGGTAATGGGGCGATGCAAGGCTGCCGAGCTAAAAAAATAACCACCGCCATGCAGATACAGCAATACTTTGTTTTCATCCAGGTGTTGCCCGGCCCGGATCCATTCTCCCGTAAAGTGTTCAAAGTCCACCGCTTGCAAGTCAACCGACTCAGGTAAACGTGCCAGCAAAGGACTCGCCAGGCTGTAGAGGCGCTGCGCCATCCAGATGGTGCGATGGGACACATTGACGCGAGCCAGCACCGGCTTGAGCGTGGAACGCAGCGTGAGGTTCAAGGCCGTAGCCTGCCAACTCAGCGGTTCACGAATATGGCGATGATGAGGGTGCCAATCCAGTTGAGTCTGATGGTCTCGTGTTTTCGGTAAAGAACTCGGCATCCGGGCAACCTCTTTCATCATGGGGATATACTTTACAAATAGCATATCCTGATCCAATTGTCCTGAAACTTCCTTAGATAGGCAGGTCGTATTAAGAATATTACCCCCAGCCTGCAAATGCGGTATGCTTGGGCCATGATGGGATTTAAGGGCGAGAAGCCGTTGAACAATGCCCCCGGTGGCAGCTTACAATTGACGCTGGAACCTTATGATGGCGCTCGTTTAGCGACCGTTTGCGGGCAATTCCATGAAAATCTCAAACTGATTGAACAAACATTGGGTGTGGTCATTCAGCATAGAGAGCATCATTTTTACCTGCGTGGTAGTCGGGCAAGCCTCGCCCATGAGGTGCTGGCTACCTTGTATAAGGATGCTGAGGGACGAGATTTTATTAGTACCGATGAGGTGCATGTCCTATTGCGGGCAACGCTGGCCCATGATGAGCCTTCCTCGACCCATCATGTGCTCATGACACGTAAGGGTGCTATTACTCCCCGGGGTGCTCGTCAGCAAACTTATGTTGAGAATATACTTAAATCAGATATCAGTTTTGGGGTGGGTCCGGCGGGCACCGGGAAAACCTGGCTCGCTGTCGCTTGCGCAGTCCATCTTCTGGAAAAGGAGGCTATCAGCCGATTGTTGCTGGTCAGACCTGCTGTAGAGGCTGGAGAAAAGCTCGGGTTCTTGCCGGGTGATCTTAGCGAAAAGATTAATCCCTATCTGCGGCCCTTGTACGATGCATTATATGAAATGCTAGGGTTCGACAGGGTTGGCAAGTTGATCGAAAGGAATGTCATTGAAGTAGCCCCCTTGGCTTATATGCGTGGGCGCACCCTGAATCAGTCTTTCGTCATTCTGGATGAAGGTCAAAACACAACGCCAGAACAAATGAAAATGTTCCTTACCCGCTTGGGATTGGGTTCTAAGGCAGTCATCACAGGAGATATCACCCAGGTTGATTTGCCCAGTGGACAGATGTCAGGGCTGACTCATGCCATGCAGGTATTAAAGGGTGTTGATCAAATTCCTTTTACTCAGTTTACCTCACGTGATGTGGTCAGGCATGAGCTAGTCCAGCACATCGTTGAGGCCTATGATCGGTGGGATGCCAGCCACACTACAGAATTGCCACGTCAGCGTCGTCAAAATGCAACACGTAATTGATATACAAAGGCAGGTGGATGCTGAAGATCTGCCTGATGAGGCGGGTCTGGTGCGCTGGGTGACAGGTGCTTTGCAGGATCAAACGCAGGCCTGTGAATTAACCGTGCGGCTGGTAGATGCTGAAGAAATGAGGGCTCTGAATCTTGCTTACAGGGGGAAGGATTACGCCACCAATGTGTTGTCATTTCCTGCAGACTTGCCGGAAGAGATTGTGGCGCAGATGCCTGAACGTCTGCTGGGAGACCTAGTATTGTGTTTGCCGGTACTGAGGCGGGAAGCTGCTGAGCAGGGCAAAACCCTGGCTGAGCATATGGCGCATTTATTGGTGCATGGCTGCCTGCATTTGCAGGGTTATGACCATGAGGATGATGCTCAAGCTGCCGAGATGGAACAAAAAGAGATACACATACTGGCCCTAGAGGGCATATCTAATCCATATGAACAAGAGGCTGGCCGTCCTGAATTACCATGAGTGAAGACCGAAGTCGTGATTTGTCCTGGTGGGGTAGACTTACAGCTGCCTTAAGTGGCGAACCGCAAAACAGGGATGATTTGCTGGAACTGATACAGAGCGCTTCAGAACGGGGCATCGTCGATGCCGAAGCGCTGTCCATCATTGAATCCACGCTTCAGGTATCTGAACGCCAAGTGCGGGAAATCATGGTGCCGCGTGCACAGATGGTCAGTATCCGTGACGATGATCCCTTGCAGGACTTTCTTCCGCTGCTGTTAGAGACGGCGCATTCCCGTTTTCCGGTGCTGGCTGATGATGATTCGGATGAAGTGGTGGGCATTTTGTTTGCCAAGGATTTATTGCGCCGGCTATTGGTTGATCATCAGGATAAATTTCAGCTCAAGGATTATCTGCGTCCGGCCTTATATGTGCCTGAAACCATGCATCTGGATCGTTTGATCCGTGAATTCAGGGTCAAACAAAGCCATATGGCCATCGTTGTCAATGAATATGGGGGAGTAGTCGGTCTGGTAACCCTGGAAGATGCTCTGGAACAAATCATTGGTGATATTGCAGATGAGCATGATCATGAGGACGAAGAGGATGCTCTGATTCGTGAGATCAGTCCGGGTGAATACATCGTGCAGGCCATCACACCCCTGGATGAGTTCAATGCGTATTTTGAAACCAATTTCAGCAATCATGACTTTGATACGATTGGGGGTATTATCACCAACGCATTTGAGCGACTTCCTCTGCGTGATGAGTCCATTCGGTTAGGGGGATTGAACTTCCTGGTGCTGGCGGCCGATTCTCGCATGCTGCGGCAACTCAAAGTATCCGTTTTGTCATGACCAGATGGTATACACGGGGACGAGCATTGTGGAAGGACTTGCCGTGGTGGAGCATGGGCCTGGCCTTGTTGGCGGGCTTGGTCTATTGTCTGGGCCTGTCTCCCTGGGATGACTGGGTTATCAGTCTTGGCAGCGTACTGGCTTTTTCACGTTTGCTGCAGAAAAAATCACCTCAACAGGCCTTTTGGATAGGATGGGCCTATGGCACTGGACTTTGGGCCAGCGGTGTGTCCTGGTTATGGGTCAGTATCCATGTGTTTGGTGATACCTCCTCCTGGTTAGCTGCTCTGATGGTGCTATTTGTCGCCGTGGTCATGGGTTTTTTGACCGCCGTTCAGGCCTGGGTCTATGTTGCGGCGCGTATTAATCGCTCACCGGTATGGGGATTTGCTGCGCTTTGGGTGCTTTTTGAGTGGCTGCGTTCCTGGTTGCTGACGGGTTTTCCCTGGCTATATCTGGGCTATGGCATGATAGATACGCCCTGGGCTGGATATGCGCCCGTCGGAGGAGTATTCCTGGTAAGTGCCATGGCCTGTCTATGCGTGCTGTTGCTGGCAGAAATCAGGTGGAGATCTGCCTTACAGGCAGGCGTGATTTTGGTGCTCGGGTGGGGGTTACAACACCATGCTTATACCCATGCTTTGGGCAAACCGCTAACCGTCAGCATCATCCAGGGTAACATCCCGCAGGATAGCAAGTGGGATGAATCCAGCCAGGATAGTATTATTTCCACCTACAAAAAGCTGTCCCGCCCTGAGTGGGGCCGCGATATCGTGCTATGGCCAGAAGCAGCCATTACCAAGTTCTATGATGAAGCTACGGATGATCTCATGGATCTTGATGGTATTGCCCACGCCCATGGCAGCACCTTGATCACCGGTATTCCCTATGTAACTCCGGGAGGGCCGCCCTATTTTTATTATAATGCCGTCATTGCGCTGGGACAGGGGCGTGGTATCTACGAAAAACAGCGCCTCGTTCCCTTTGGGGAGTATGTACCCTTTGCTTCGGTCTTGCGTGGACTGATGCCATTTTTTGACTTACCCATGTCAGGATTTAGCTGGGGTCGTCCGGATCAGCCGCCTTTACAGGCCGGTTGGATACGAGTGCAACCTTCGATCTGTTATGAAGTGGCCTATCCTGAGCTCTTGCAGTATCAGGCCAGTTCGGCAGAACTGCTGGTGACCATCAGTAATGATGCCTGGTTCGGTGGGTCGCATGGCCCTTGGCAACATTTTGAGATGGTACGTATGCGTGCCCTGGAAACAGGGCGCTATTTTCTCAGCGGTACCAATAATGGGATCAGTGCCATCGTCGATCCGCAAGGTAAAGTGGTTACTGAAGCTCCTCAGTTCCGACAAGCTGTGCTGCGAGGCCAAGTGAGCGCTATGGTAGGATTGACGCCCTGGTTA
>JAJZHP010000161.1 GCA_021804355.1 Pseudomonadota bacterium
CAGCAGATGCACATGGTCATCCTCGACCAGGGCTGGTTCGAGTTCCGCCGCCAGTTGGACTACAAACTGGCGTGGAGCGGCGGCTGGCTCATCGCCGTAGCGCCGCAGAACACGAGCCAGACCTGTCCAGTCTGCGGTTGCGTGAGCGTCGGCAACCGGACGACACAGGCGAAGTTCGCTTGCGTCGATTGCGGCTTCGAGGACAACGCCGATGTCGTCGGCGCGATCAACATTCTGGCGCGGGGACACCGCGTTGCAGCCTGTGGAGAGGTGGTGCAGTCAGGCCCCTCTGTGAAGCAGGAACCCACCGAAGCGACTATGTGCGGAGTAATCCATGCGTAGCACCGTAGGAATCTCCGGCCTTCAGGCCAGGGAGGGTGTCAAAAGCTGATAGCTGTTTAGGTACACAGGATTGCCTACTGAACAAAATCCAGTTATCTAGACAATTTTGGGAGTAGCTGTATGCCTTCGAAGACCCTCACCACTCAAAGCCCTTGGCTACAACGCTTTATGGCCTGGGTTCATGAGCGCTTTGCTCTGCCCAATGCCCTGTTATTTTTTATCCTGTACTCCACCACAGCGGTAATAAGCAGACATATCATGCAGCTGAGACCGCTACTGCACGCCTATGATTTACTAGGCGCTATAGTGACGTGGAGCTTCTTTTTAACGCTACGTATTCTGGATGAGCATAAGGACTATGCAGGTGACTGCAAGTACCACCCTGAACGGGTATTACAGCAAGGCTTGATCACCCTGGCTAATCTGCGCTGGGTTGCTTTGCTCTGCATACTCATGCAACTGGGATTTGTGCTTCTGTATGATGTTCATGGTCATATCCTTGTCGCCTGGAGCATCATGGCTCTCTGGACGGTTCTGATGACGCGTGAATTTTTTATAGCTGATTGGTTAACCCGCCATCTGACCTGGTATGCCATCTCCCATATGCTGGTCATGCCCTTGATCGTATTCTGGCTAGCGCAGATGGCTGTTCCTGGTATCCCCCTCCATAAAGCGCTGGTGACGCTCATGGCTCTGGCCTTTGTCAGCGGGTTTAGTTTTGAAATCACGCGCAAAACCAAGGGGCCTGAAGAAGAGCAACAGGGTGTCGATTCCTACTCAAGCTTACTTGGCACCCCTCTGGCCACCCAGGTGATCATGGGGCTGGCATCGCTCATGATGCTATTACAAAGCATCCTGCTCCGCGAGTTGTTGCCCCAGTCCCGCCCCTCAATTCTGGTTCTTTTCATCGTAAGCTGGGCTATGGTTCTCAGACAATTGAATCGCTACCGGAAAAATCCTTCCAGCACTGAACGCAAAGCGAATGAAAAAGCCGTAGCTCTGAATATGTTGATGGGTTACGGCGTCATCATGGTGATTTGCCTGACTGCTCACGGATCTTGAGGCTGCCCGTATGTCACAATTACCTGCTTACGGCTATACCACGCGTTACGGATTTACCGCAGGGGCTCATCTTCAAGCCTGGACTTCACAAGGTAAGCCTCTGCATGCCCTTCCTCAATCGGTAGGTCGTAACCAGCTCATTTGCTGGCTTGATGCCCGGCAGGACCCTCCCGAGGAAGGCGAGCATCTCACTGAATTGCGCTTGGAGGTGGAATCCCGACGATTTGAAATTCCTGGCATGACGGTTCACCGTTGCGTCGAACGCAAGGAAGGTGGTTGGGAGTTACACCTTCATGGTGATGACTGTACCGAGACTCGTCATCAGCTCTGGGAACTCTGCTATCTGATGCGCTCCAGCAATACCCCTTCTGACCCGACTCTGTATGATGAATTCAACCTACCCAAGATACCGGCGCGGGGGCTATATACGGAAGAGGCGCGACAGGAGCGTTTAGACTTCGTACGCGAGCAGACGGGATGTCAGCTTGCATCGGTGAGTCAGATTGGTCTGGACCCGCGCAAGCTAGTCAGTAATATCGAAGCATTGATTGGCTCTGTTGAAGTGCCCGTAGGGATTGCCGGTCCCTTGCATATACGCGGCGAACATGCTCAGGGCTTGTTTTACGCCCCTATGGCCACCTCGGAAGGAGCGCTGGTAGCTTCTACCACGCGAGGTGCCACGGCCCTGTCTCGGTCCGGAGGGGTGGCTGCCCGCGTCATTGAACAACGCATGATGCGTGTCCCTGTCTTTGTCTTCGGTGATATGGCCAATGCTCTCTTCTTTGCCGAATGGGTCAAAGATCATTTTGATGAAATGGCCACAGAAGCAAGGCGTTACTCGAACTACGCCAGCCTGCGCGCCGTGCGTCCCTATGTTTTTGGTCGCTCTGTGCATGTGCACCTGATTTATCGTACCGGCGATGCTGCCGGTCAGAATATGACGACCACCTGCAGTTGGCAGATTTGCCAGTGGATACTGAAGTCCATACAGGGCTTTGAAGGCTTGCGCGTCGACAACTTCCTGATCGATGCCAATCTTTCCAATGATAAGAAGGTGACCTACCAGACTTTCCTCAATGGCCGAGGCATACGCGTCGTCGCCGAGGCCCTGCTATTACAAGATATTTGTGAGCGCATCCTGAAAGTATCGCCAAGGCAATTGGTATCAGCTTACAACTACTGTTGTGCAGGGTCGATTGCAGGTGGCATGGTCGGCATGAACATCAACGTGGCTAATGTGATTGCCGCGCTCTTCACGGCTCTAGGTCAGGATATTGCCTGCGTTCATGAGTCTGCCCTGGCCCAGTTACATATGGAACTTACCGAGACTGGGGATGTCTATTGCACCATGATGTTACCCTCCCTGGTCATAGGCACCGTAGGGGGTGGTACCAATTTACCCCAGCAGCGTGAATGCCTGGATATCATGGGATGTGCAGGTCCTGGTAAAGCTCATAAACTGGCAGAGATTATGGCTGGTTACTGTCTGGCCCTGGATCTCTCTACCCTATCGGCCATCGCTTCTGACCAATTTGCTCGCGCCCATGAAAAACTGGGCCGCAACCGGCCGGTCGATCACCTTAAACTGGGTCAACTTGATGCCCCGTTCTTCGATACCATCATCGCTCAAACGGGATTGCATACGTTTAGCGTTCAAGAGGCGGCAGCACTTAGTCTCAAGATGACAGGATCGAGCATTATTACAGAGCTCACTTCGCATAAGGTCAATAAGCTGCTGGGGCATTTCCCTTTCCGGCTCAAGACCAGCGCGGGTCAACTTGATGTCATGGTCAAGATCAAACCCCTGGATGCTGAAGTCATTCTCATGCTCAATAGCCTTGCCGCCATGTGTAACCCTCGTTTAGCGCAAGAGTTCAACCGCTGTAAGCAGCATTTAGGCTTCAGTGGCTGTCACCTGCGTGAGCTCATCGTCATGAGCCAACAAGATCCGCGTTTTCAACGTCACGCCCCTATCACCTATGGCGTACTCGCTGACCCTGAACGGGAGGCATTTGTTCTCATCCAGGAACATCTAACTTGGCTGGAACTGATGGATACCGCCGATGACACCTCCTCCTGGAGTCGTGAACATATTGAAGCGGCTATCCGTGGCATTGCTGAAGTTCACAGCATCTGGCTAGGACGAGAAGAAGAACTCAAGCAACAAACCTGGTTGGTCGATTATCCTCATGCCCAAGGCATGAAGGATAAGCTTCGCCTCTGGGAACTTCTGGGTGCACATGCCCGTGAAGAGTTCCCTGAATGGTTCTCGGAGGAGGATCTGTC
>JAJZHP010000162.1 GCA_021804355.1 Pseudomonadota bacterium
TTTTGCCACTGCGCATATTCGGAATGAGGCATGCAATCATTATAGTGACTATAGCCATTAATTAGGCTTGCATTTGCCCATTTCCCTCCCCGACCATCTTTCATGCCATTCCCTGTACTATTTTTTAAGTTGTAGGGCGGTGAAGTTACAACTAAATCGATCGACTCTGATGGTATTTTTCGCATTACTTCAAGTGAATCACCAAGAATAAATTGATTTCTAAAATCTTTAACTCTATCCTCATCACTAGCATTTTGTAACTCAGTTCCAGGGTCATCAATCATTACTTTTATTGATGACTTCCTTTTGGCCTTTGGCATAGTTTCTCTAGTCGATGCTTCAGTCATTAAATTCTCCGATATCAATGCCGTTAATTAATTTACAAGAACGCCTTACGAACACAACGCACATTAAAAATGTTTAAAAAAATATGATAGAAAATTACAAATCATACTAAATATGTAAATCATGTGCCTTTATGCTTACGACGCAACTTGCGTACCATTTATTACTTTATTTCCTGAATTTCAGCTTCAGGCCGGAATTAATCAATAAATATCATCAAGCCTATGGGGTCATGCACGGTGAAAATACATCGTCAGCACCCGACCAAGCCAGCATTGACTTGTTGTAGGTTCTGATAGCTTTTTTTAGCAAGGTTACCCATGTATCATTGCTAAAGGACGCCATGGTTTCCATGTGTCATTATAGCGTACGCACTGCACGTCCAACTCATAATTCAATTTCGTGAGTATCTTCTCTTCCATGCGAATAATAACAGCTTCCTCAATAGCACGCTTCTCCAATACAACATAAAATGCAGGGGCCTGAACCCTTTGACTCTATGTCTTATGACCCTATAGCCATAACAAAGGGTTCATTCAATCTCCACGATCATGCTTATCACCTCACCGACTGCAATGTGCAAGTAACATGAGAACTACTTCTCCAAATCTCATCGCATAGTCCAAGGTATCGAACTTCCTAAGTTTGTTTCTCCCTGTTTCCAAGCGTTTTCTCAACAATACCAGCTGCTCAGGCTGGCTGAGTAGCGTATCGACAATCCAGAAGAATTCCCTGCTATTATGGGCTACCAATCCTACCTCGCCCGCATCCATCAGCAAGCTAGCCGCCACCCGTGAGGCAAAAGTATATCCCATCATGGTGGCCACAGGCGTTCCTGCCCACAGGGCATCGCTGGTTAGTGTATGTCCGCCGTAGGGATAGGTGTCCACGATCAGATCAGCCTGATGAATCCGGTTGAGGTGCTGCTGGGTCGGCAGATGTGCGGTGAAAAGAATTCGTTGAGGATTGATGCCACGGTTGCTGGCCTCCTGCCGCATCCGCTGCTGAATGTGTGGTTGCTCGCACAGCAGCCATAGGATGCGTTTGTTGTCCTGCAGCAGCAGTTGACACCATAGGCTGAACATCAGGGGTGTGATCTTGTAGGTCTGGCTGAAGTTGGCCATGACGACGGCATCCTCGGGCAGTCCCCACTGCGATCGCGAGGTCTCTTGCGGAACCGGCCTGCAGGCATCGTTGGGCTGATAGCAGCCTTTTATGCGCAAAACTTTCTCGCTATAAAAGTGCTCGTGCTCTGGTGGAATGACAACAGAGTCGGCCAGGATGTAGTCAAAGAAAGGCATTCCTGAGGTGGCGGGATAGTAAAGGTAGTGAATCTGGATGGGAGCTGGTCGGCGGGCAAAGATACCGAGGCGTGCGCTGGCGGGGTTCTTGATGGAGAACAGGACATTGATCCTGTCTTGGTGGATACGGTCAGCCGCTTGTGCATCGGTCAGATGCTGCAGGCTGATCATGTGGTCGTAAGCATTGACCACCCGCTGTCGGAAGGGAGCGTTGGGAGGTTCAGGTCCGGTGTCGTAGGCAAAGAGTTCAAAACGGCGGCGATCCATGGCTTCGATGAACCCGACCATCAGGTAGGAAGTAGCCTGCTCGTAAAAATCGCAGCCGACAAAGCCCAGACGGATTCTGGACCCTGGCGTGTGGTAGACATAGTTTCGATCCTGGGAAATGGTTTTGAGCACATGCTTCGCATGATTCTGTGCTGCTTTCAGCTGGACTTCGGCGGTGAACAAGGGAGCGGCCAGGGTGGGTTCCCCCACCAGCCAGCGGTCGGAGGTCATGATGGTCTGGCAAAGTATCTGCTGAGCTTCTTCGTAATAACGCCAGTCGCACTCGTGCAGGATCAGACGAGCAGCAGTATCGAAGCATACCTGCTGCTGGCGTTCATCCTGCACTTTACCGCCGTGGATCTGTTCCAGCAGTCTGCGGATATCGTCATCCTGCGCCGATGGCTCACGATGTTTTACGCAGCCCCTTTGACCCGCTCGGCCACATGCAGACCGCCCAGGCCCAGCATCCCTAAGGTGAGTGTTGCCAGTGGGCCGATGTCGAGTGACGGCAGATTGAGTGGATGACCGATGGCGGCTGCCACCGCATTGGTCAGCGGCCCGCCCACAAAATTCCAGGCATAGCCTGCTACACACACCCAGCCCAAGCCTCCCCGCCAGTGCTGCAGCGGATCGGAACTTTGTGCTTCGGCCTTATCAATGTCGGTCTGGCTTTGAATGAGTGCCAGGGAAGCGGCCAGCTTATCCTTGTCCTCCTCCGTCTTGTCGGGGAAAAACATGGCAATGATGCTTTTGGCGGCTTGCGCCGCCGTTCCGATGCCAGTGATGTCCATCATGACTGCTCCTGTGGCTGGGTTTCCGGTGCACAGCCAGGCACCCAGCGATACTCAACGGTATGCTCTCCCTGCCCCACAAACTCGATGATGCGCTTGAGCGTGACCCGGCTGTTGAGGATGGCGGTCTGAGCTTGACCTTCGTCATTGGTGAGTGTCCCGTAGCTGCTGCCCACCAGGGTGCAGCCATGCACCTGGGTTTCCAGTCCATGACTAACATCGCCGGCAAAATTGCCGCAGTGAATCAGGCAATCCTTGCGTCCATGCTTGTCTTGCAGGCGCAGCACATCGCAGTCCAGATGATCAGAGTGCCAGATCGTAGCCTTGTAGCTGTCCGCCATAATGCAGGAGATGCCAGGCTGGTTGTCCTTCCAGGGAAGTTCCAGGGTTTTACAGATCAAGGTCTGCCCTTGGCTGTTGGTGACGGTCAATTCGCCCGGTGTGCCGCTGGGGCTTGAAGCCTGACGGGTAATAAGAATATTCATTTCAAACCTCCGCTTTTGGTGATGGAATAGCCAATCATGGCGAGGATACCGGCCAGTAAAATACGTTTGACCCAAGCCATGATGCCCCGACCAATCAAACGCTCAAATTGCGCTTGCAGGGCATCGGACAAGGCCTGGCTGAGGGTGGGTGCGGATTGCTCAAAGGCTTCACAGAGCGCCTGCGTTAATGCCTGACGATCTGCCTCCGAGAAGGTGCTACTGGGCATCTGCGGTTGGGATTCGGCCGGATAGCCGCACACCGGACAATTTGTCTTGCCCGTGGATTCGGGTACGTTCATAGGATGACCTACTGGATATGGGACGAGGGTGAAGCGATTTTTCTGGGTTTATGTCAGTGCGGTTGCGTTTCGTCGATGACCGCTTGCGCTTCCTGCCGGTCAGTCTGAATGGCCTGATCACAGTGCCCTGGATTGATCTTGTCGAGGATCTTGCACAGGACGCAGCCCCAGCGTTTGTTCTGATTGCGAGCCAAGGCG
>JAJZHP010000163.1 GCA_021804355.1 Pseudomonadota bacterium
CAACCAGGGCTGCAGACGCTGATAATGTTGTTCTGCCAGAAGATCGGTAGGTGCCATAAGGGCTACCTGCCAACCAGCGTGCAATGCCTGGGCAATAACCATGGCAGCAACGGCTGTTTTGCCACTGCCCACATCCCCTTGTACCAAGCGCAACATGGGATGACCGGTTTGAAGATCAGCCAGTATTTCAGCGATGACTTTGGTTTGTGCACCTGTCAGGGTAAACCCCAGGGCTTTTTGCATGTGCTGTTGCGTGGTGTCATCAGGAATCAGGCGTAAAGCATTTTGTTGTTGTACTTGCATGCGCAGCTTGAGCAAACTGATGTGGTGTGCCGCAAGTTCTTCTATGATCAGTTCCTGTTGTAGAGGATGTCGAAAGTTGCGCAACTGCTGTAAATCCAAGTCGAGGGATGGAAAGTGCAGCTGATGCAAAATAGCTTCCAGGGGCAAATCTACCCTTAAAAGTTTTATAGCCTGCTGCATCAAGGTACGCAGGCGCAACTGGTGCAGTCCTTCAGTGATAGGATAAATCGGTATAAAGCTCGAGGGTGGCTGCGCTGATGCATCCCCGATTTCAGGATGATATATTTCCAGCCCTCCGGCCCCAGACCTGACCTCTCCATAAAACAGCCGCAGCTGTTGTCCTGGGCTCAGACCCAGTTGCCGGGCAGTCAGGTGATAGAACCGCAGAATAATAGTGCCTGAGCCATCGTAGACAGTAACCGCCAGAGAGCGACGTCGGCCATGATCCTGGCGGACTTCAGTGATATAGGCTTGCAGTTGCACCGACATGCCAGGACGAGCATCTATAATACGGGTAATGAGGGAGCGATCCTGATAGTCTCGTGGAAGATGCAGCAAAAGATCAGTTGTGCTCAGAATGGACAGCTGTTGCAGGCGCTGTTCAAGAGCCGGACCTACACCTCGCAATGTGCTGACAGGAACGTTCTGCAAGTCCAGCAATGAACTTAACATGGTCGAGTGCCAGGAAGTTCCAGCGCGTGCAGGTGCGACATCAGTTCGCGCAGGGCGGTGTGTCGGGAATAGCGTTGTCGAGACAAAGCCAGAATCTGACGGCCAGGCTCAGGTATCAGAGGCCGCACACATAGGCTGGAGTCGCTGCCTTGTGTCAGGGCAGCAACAGCAGAGCCGGGGATCAATGTCATGCCCATACCTAGCGCCACCATATGGCGTAGGGTTGCCAGTGAACTTCCACTGGGCAGATGCCCATCGACACCTCCCACCAGCTGAGGGCAGGAAGTCAACACCTGGTCGCGCAAACAATGCCCCTCGCCCAACATGAGCATGTGTGAACCCTCCAGAGAGGCTGAATCAATAAGGCATAATTTTGCCCAAGGATGTTGCGCCGGCAATAACAGCTTAAAAGGTTCATCATACAGGGGCACTGCTCGAGTTTCAGGCAGATCCATAGGCCCAGCTACCAGCGCCACATCAATGTCACCTCCCCGAAGTGCCTCAAGCAATACATGCGTATAGTTTTCAGTGACAAAGAGTCGAAGCGGGCTTTGCTGGATATGTAGTCTTTCCACCAGCGTGGGCAAAAGATAGGGACCTACTGTGAAAATGCAGCCTAAACGTAAGGGTTGTGTCCAGTCGTCAGCCTGATGCCGTGCCACGTGGCCAAGCTGATCCACTTCATGCAAGATACGGCGCGCCTGTTCAATGATGGGCAAGCCAGCGGGTGTAACTAAGACATCATGGCGATGGCGTTCAAAGAGTTGCAAGCCTAGCTCATCTTCCAGGCGTTTAATGGCAACTGAAAGTGTAGGTTGGCTGATATGGCAGGCAACAGCACTTCGTCCAAAATGCCGCCATTGGGCAAGGCTTACTAAATACCGCAGTTCAGTCAGAGTCACCCGGACGCTTCCACTTGGTTAGGTCCGCCTATCATAGCCGACTAGCCAGTCATCGGGATATTTCGGTATATGGACGGGAAAACTTGTTCTCCATGCAAAATCACACTAGGATAGACTTGTGGTCATTGCGCGTTTACAATCATAAGCGTGGCTGTACCATACGTTCGACGTGACTTGTGAATGTCCAAAAACTGGCGTAATAAGCATCAGTGTTCGTCAGTATGCACCAAGGTAGAGGGACGATGTGCGGGGTTTGCTACCCTTGGCAGGAAGCTCGTGGATCACTGGTGAGTTGAATTTTTGTAGCTCGAACCGTCCGCGGGGACCTAGATCGTGATCATGCATTCGATAAAAATTAGTATATTGGCTGGTTGTGTGTCGATGACGGGGCTGATGGTATCCACGGCCCATGCCAGTCTTTTTGGCAATGCGCATGATGATGGTGTTGCTGCCTATGAACGCGGCGACTATGAGGGTGCGGCAGCAAATTTACTGGATGCTGCAACGCATGATGACCCTCAGGCCTATTATTATTTAGGAAATATGTATCGCCATGGGCAGGGTGGTCTTGCCCACGATACCAACAGTGCGTATCGCTTGATCAAAGCAGCTGCCAGCGAGGGCTATGCGCCTGCCTGTATGGAGTTGGCAGACTGGTATAGTCAGGGTGGCGATGGTTTGCACGTCAATCCTAGTCTGTCTATTCTTTGGTTGCAAAAAGCCGCTAAGCAGAATGTGGTTGAAGCCCAGATGCGCCTGGCAGACATTTATCTGCAAGGTCAGCTGGGTGTGTTGCCTGATGCTGATTTAGCCAGACATTGGCTGGAACTGGCGGCAGCTCAAGGCAGCGCTCAGGCTCAGGCGAAACTGGACAGCTTGCGCTTGAGTGCAAACAACAGCGAGAGCAACACCACGGACCGCGTGGCTGCCAGAACGACCAATCTGACGGCCACGATGCCCAGCAATTGAATTTGTTGGCTAGGGGGTCAGTTGCATAATGGCATCCATCTCTACCAAGCCTGAGCGTGGCAGAGATGCAACTCCCAGCGCAGCGCGCGCTGGGTAGGGCTGTTGGAAATAGAGAGCCATAATTTCATTAACCTTGCCAAAATGTATCAAGTCGGTCAGGTAAACATTCAGTTTGACGATATCCTTTAAATCTCCCCCTGCTGCTTGGCAGACGGCCTGCACATTCTTGAAGACCTGGTGAATTTCGGCTTCTATGCCTTGCTGCATCTGCATGGTTGCCGGGTCTAAAGCGATTTGGCCGGAAAGATACACGGTTGAGCCTACTCGGATAGCTTGAGAATAGCAGCCTATGGCCTCTGGAGCCTGCGTGGTATGTATAACGGTACGTATCATGGGTAGTGGGTTTGGGTAGTGAAGGTGGCCTTAAGCATAACAAAAAAACCATACCCTCGCTGCTGGGGTTAAGCGGAAGCTTGTTTCAGACGTTGGTCATGACGAAATTGCCGATCAACCAGAGCGAGTATACGAGGGGTTGCCAAGGATTGATGCCAGGGTGTGACACAGCCTGCCTGGGGACAGCCCTCATCACAACATCCATCGATGGCCAAGCCATTCGGTGTTGCATAGATTTCGGCCCAAGGGTAGCGAAGAGCAAAGTTGACCAGTTCAGCATCATTCACCTGTCCCTGGCGGGCACGGTGCAGGATGGCAATGAAGTCTCCCACCGCTAAACGCCTTGCAACGTTGTAGCGGGGGTTTCTTGGGTCAACGACCAGAGCGCAGGGGTGTTGCCACCACTACGACTTACCTCGGTCTCACCAAGCGTGGGCCGTGTT
>JAJZHP010000061.1 GCA_021804355.1 Pseudomonadota bacterium
AGGAGGGACATCGTGAGCGGCATTAACCGAAAAATGCAGCATCTGCCATTAAGGTCAGATGCCTCTCCTCGACGAAAACAGATGATGGGGCTGGTCAACATGGACATGATCTTGATGGGAGTACTGCGCGCAACAAACCATACCCACCCCATGAAACTACCGGTAACTATGAGCGTGCTTGCGCCCCAAACTATGTGTTGCTGAATCGCCAAAAAACTCATGGCTAAATGCCTTATCGCCGTCATTCAGGCAAGACTAGGCAAGCTTGTCGACTTCGTACTTGACCGAAATCAATATATGCCCGCTCAGAAAATCGTCTCAAATTGATGTTCATATCTCCTTAGAGATATAGTCAATTCATACATTTATATATAAAAAACAAAGTATTATGAGGTCTCATCCGAATCTGGCGAACAATGATCTGATGACATCAACTCTTTAGAGGTAGTTAGGCATGTTGCTATGGTATCGAAGGTCTTTGCCCCTACAGGCTGGGCTGGCCGTGACTATCATTACAGCCCTGGCGCTACTCAGTACTTTGCTTTCCAGTAGCATCGCCTGGATCAGTGAGCATGATGCAGCTGCCATCAACAAAGCAGGCTCCCTACGTATGGCAACCTATCTTCTATGCTGGAAGATCGATGAACACGCCAATGCTCAGCAGTTGCAAATACTAAGGAATGATCTCCAACATAGAATGGATAGCCCTGATATCCAGCAAATATTACAGCTGCACACGGATCCACGCCTGCAACAGGCTTATCAAAAGCTCCAATATCATTGGAAATACCTGCTGCTCCCAGCGCTAGTTCGGAACGACTATCCCTATTTTTTTGCGCATGCAGATCTTTTTGTCCAACAACTCAATCAGTTTACCCAGTTATTGCAACAAGAAAGCGAGGGTATGCAGCGGTTACAGCTTATTGTTCAAATGGCTGCTTTGATTATCACCATAATCGTGCTGCTCATTGGACTCTATCAACTGGGTAGCAGTGTTCTTTATCCTTTAAAAGAATTAAGTCAGGCTACTGAGAAATTTCGAGCAGGAGATTATACCATCCGTGTCCACTACCGTTCTGTGAACGAGCTTGGCCAAATGGCCGTGGGATTTAATGCCATGGCCTCTTCCATTGAAAATACCCACCATGCCCTGGCATCACAAGTTGAGCAAAAAAATAAACATCTTGAACAAGCCAACAATATCCTAATGCTTCTGAATCGCAGTAGTCCCAGTGTTACCAATGCACCGGTCAGCGCGGCTCAGCTTGATGCTATCATCCACCAGTTTGAGCAGCTACTTCCTGGGCTTCATATCACGCTTTGTCTGCATGGAAATTCTGCTGATGAGCCTTATTGGCGGCTAGCCCTGCGCAGCCATCAAGATCGCACCATCTGTTCTCAAAGCGATTGTTCACAGTGCGAGCAATCGCTGGAACCTTGGCTGGTCGGATATGCCATCCACGGAGTAGGTTCCGTGATAGGAGAACTACGAGTTCGATATCCCCGTTATGAATCGCCTGAATCCTGGGAAGAAGAACTGGTCCGAGCGCTGGCAGACCTCATAGGCACAGCTCTTTCCTTGGAAAGACAACGTGCTATAGATCACCAAGTTCTTCTATTAAATGAGCGTAATACTATCGCCCGAGAACTACATGACTCGCTCGCTCAATCCTTGTCTTTTATGAAACTTCAGGTAAGCCGCTTACAGGCCCTGATTAACCGCCAGGAATCCCGTGCTACTCTGGATCTTGTCGTTAATGAATTACGTGATGGTATAAATAATGCCTACCGTCACTTACGCGAGTTGCTAACTACTTTCAGATTACAAATAAAAAATGGAAATCTTGAGCAAGCGCTTCAAGATACTGTCGCTGAATTTACTGAATTGGGTCAGATCAACATCATGCTCATGGTTGATCAGATAGCGACTCCACTCACAGGCAGTGAGCAGATTCATATCTTACAAATCAGCAGGGAAGCCCTCTCAAACTGCGTTCGTCACGCAGACGCAGAGCATGTTTGGATACACCTAACCCAATCTCAAGATTCTATTACTCTGCTGATTGAAGACGATGGGATAGGTATTTCTGAAGATTATGATCATCGACAACACCACGGTATCGCCATCATGCGCGAACGAGCTGAAAGTTTGCGTGGTGAACTTATTGTGGAGCCGCATTTACCACACGGTACTCGAGTTAAACTTTCATTCTGCCCAGAATTTCTTCATCACGCACTCGCCGAGCACTCGTCATGAAACATCCTCTGCCTTATACATTGCTGCTGGTCGACGATCACCCCCTCATGCGCCGAGGACTTAGTCAACTTCTTGATCTGGAGAATGATCTTCAGGTAGTTGGTGAAGCCAGCAATGGCGCTGACGCACTTAAGATGTATATTGAACTAGCACCTGATCTGGTCATTCTGGATTTCAATATGCCTATGATGAATGGACTGGAAACTTTAAAAAAATTACGGCAGCAGGGTTATCTTGGAAAAATTTTGATGTATACGGTTTCTGATGCGCCTGAAGATGTGAGGGAATCTCTACGACATGGCGCTGATGGTTATCTATTAAAGGACATGGAGCCTGAAGAAATTATTGTGCAAATTCGCCACATGCTGGAAGGAGAGCTTGTCGTCAGTCATAATCTCACGCAAGCACTTGCTCGGTCATTGCGCACGCCATCTCCCGCGTCAGATATCGATCTAACCTCTCGCGAACGCGATGTATTGCGTTGGATGGTTGCAGGCCTGAGCAACAAAATGATTGGCAACAAACTAGGCATTACTGAAGGCACTGTTAAGATTCATGTCAAAAATGTTCTGCACAAAACCGGCTTTAGATCACGGGTTGAGGCTGCAGTTTGGGCCATGAATCATCTTAAAACCTGATTTAATGCCTATCACCTGCTATAACGATGTTTTATTGGGCCGCTTCCTTTTGGTGAGGTGTCATGTCCGACTCTCACATGCTGTAACCGGAGCTCCACGTTGAGGCTTAAGATGTGGAATAAAATTGCAAGGCCGTGTTTGTCCATCCAGTTGTGGGGCAATCACCTTCTTCCAGCCCAATCGACAGGCTCCGGGAGAACCAGGCAAACAACAAATCAGAGTTGCATTAGCCAAACCAGCAAACGCTCTGGATTGCATACCGGCGGTTCCTATCTCCAAGGTTGACTCTTGCCGGAAAGTCTCTCCCCACCCATCAACTAATTTGTCGAGCAGGGGCAAAATTGCTTCAGGTGTATTATCTCTCCCTGTAAATCCCGTGCCTCCCGTGGTTAAGATAACCTGCACAGCATCATCAGCAATCCATTGAGAGACTTGAGACCTGATACGGTACACACAATCATTCACTAAACTTCGACCGATTAGTCGATGACCACCGGATTCCAATAAGTCTATCAATGCCTGCCCAGACGTATCGGTAGCTAGTGTTCTTGTATCACTGATGGTAAGTACGCAAATATTTAGTGGGATGAAAGCCTGCGTCGATGAATGCATTCTGAATGACCCCAGTGTCATGTTTAAAAGAACAAGCATGCCCTAGCAAGCACGGCTCAACCATCTCTCGTCAGAGATAGCTCTTAAGTTACATGCCTCATAGCCTTATAAACAGATTCTGGTAGATCTGATTACTCTTTGAGTCCTAAGCGCTTTGCCAGCTTATGCAAGTTGCTGGGGTCTAGTGACAACCGGCGAGCTGTAGCAGCCCAGCTGCCGCCTTCTGCAACCAGGGCCGTACTAATGACCTGACGCTCATAAATTGCCACGATGGTCTGAAAAGGCAACGCTGCATCAGCTGGTGTAATGACGGGAAGTTCAACATGGAGACCAGGCATGTTGACCTGGGTTTCCACATCAAGTAAAGACGGTTCAAGCGTTACAATATCTTTACGTGATGCCCCTCGACTCACTGCTTTGATGGCTGCACGACTGATAACGTGTTCCAATTCGCGGATGTTGCCTGGCCAAGGATATCGCAACAATAAAGTCTCAGCATCCATAGATAATCGCAGACTACGCAGTCCTAGTCGTGCCCGGTTTAATTCCAGAAAATGGCCCGCCAGCAATAGAATATCCTGACCTCGTTCTCGTAATGGGGGGATAGGAACAGGGTATACCGATAACCTATGGTAAAGATCTGCACGAAATGCCCCCTCACGCACGCTTTGAAGCAAGTCGCGATTAGTTGCAGCGATAATACGCACATTGACGTGCCGGGGATGGTCTTCTCCTAAACGCTGAATCTCACCATTTTGTAATGCTCGAAGTAATTTGGCTTGCACTGCGAGAGGCAGTTCTCCCACTTCATCAAGAAACAACGTACTTCCATCAGCTGCCTCAAAACGTCCTGGTCTGTCTGTAGTCGCTCCGGAGAAGGCTCCTTTGACATGCCCAAATAATTCGCTCTCAGCGAGTGACTCTGGCAAGGCCGCACAATTAACTTGTACCAAAGCCTTATCTCGCTCAGAGTGACGGTGCAGATAGCGAGCAAATAATTCTTTACCCACTCCTGTTTCTCCCAGCAGCAAGACTGGCAAGTCTGATCCTGCTACCACTTTAAGCTCATGCAGCAAAGACTGAAGCTCGGCACTTCTTCCCAAAATTGATTCATCTCCGCCTTGCCCCAACGAAGAAATCGCGTCCACAGAACCCGGGTTTATCCTCAAACTTCTTACTTCATCCTCCAGACGAGTCATGCGAATAGCTGCTTCGATCAAAATAATATGACGCCCCAAATCTCCTCGCATACCTTCATTAAAAGTATTGGTTGCCAGTGCATCTAAGGTAAGTACCCCCCAAGGTACGCCCTCAATATGCAGGCTAACTCCCATGCAATCATGAACTGGCAGGGGAACTCCCGCTTGGGTTTCAAGTAACCCATCATACGGATCTGCGAGTTCACTGCCTGGCATGAAACGTACAGGTTCTCTTTGCCCCAAAATAGCTGCAAAACGAGGGTGCAAGGCGATCCGAAAACGACGCCCCAACGCCTCATGCACCAGACCCTCTGTAGCCACGGGAATCAGGCAATCTTCCTGAAGATGTAAAACTGCCACAGCATCACAACCAAAATGTTTACGAACCACATGCACGATGCGTTGCATACGAACAGCTGGCGGCAATGCCGTCACTAAATCTGCTAACAAAACCTCTTCCATCATGGTTATTTTTACCCTTAAAAGGTATTTATTACCCTAAATCGTTAGGGTAAATATTACCATATATTTTGTAACTACATGCTTTTATTGAACAATATAAATGGCATAAGGCTTGCTCTAAAACCTATGAGCATAATGCCAACTGGAGTGAGTACCATGAATTTGCAAGAACAATCCTTAGGCTATCTAGCCAGCCATATCCCCGGGGCAACTGGAGTTTTTCATGAATTTCGCCTGGACTTCTGCTGCGCTGGCGAGCATAGCCTTCAGCAGGCCGCCATGGCCAAAGGGCTGGATATCAGCCTTTTAACCGCAAGACTAGATAGCTTGATCAACTTACCCTCTGGCTCAGACGACTGGCGAGGACAAGGCAACCAGGCTCTCATTGATCACATCCTGATTCGATACCATGAACAGCATCGTCAACAATTGCCTGAACTTATCCGACTCGCACAGCGTGTTGAGCGAGTCCATGACCTGCATGGTGACTGCCCTCACGGACTAACCGATCACCTCTCCAATATGCTTCAGGAACTTGAGAGCCACATGCTTAAAGAAGAAAACATATTATTTCCCTGGTTACAGCAGGACCCGGCTCCTTGGCCGGAAAGCCCTATCAGCATGATGCGATTCGAACATCAACAGCATGGCGAAGCCTTGGCTGAGATGGAGCGGCTCACTCGGGACATACACCCCCCCATGGACGCCTGCAATACCTGGCTTGCTCTGTATAACGGGCTCCAAGCCTTTCGCTATGACTTAATGCAGCATATCCACCTGGAAAACAACATCCTGTTTGCGGGATTAGCCGTTACCGCGACAACCACCCACCCATGACATCACCTTCACTGACTACCAGGAGATGACTATGCAACAAGTCCTCACAAAGGCCATGGCGCGCAATATCTTTTTGGGCGGCGCAGCCTTCTTTCTGATTATTTACTTTTTACTGTCACTGGACACCTGGCATCAAATCCCAGAACGGGATCATGCACAACTGATGACAGCTTCCGCGAAGCACGGCAAGTACTTAATGGATAGCAATAACTGCATAGGATGTCATACCGTCAATGGTGAGGGAGCTTATTTTGCCCCTGAACTCGATAATGTTTATACCCGACGCGGCCCTGACTTCATAAAAACGTGGATCCGTATACAACCCACAGGGGTAGCTGGTCGTCGACAAATGCCTCAGTTTAATTTTTCTGATGCAGATCTCCAGGACATTACCGCTTATCTGCAGTGGCTCTCGCATGTAAACACTAACCACTGGCCCCCCAACAACCAAGGCTAATTCGAACGACGAACCACGTTATCGATTCATTACAAGGAGTCATCATGAACTATCCCTCGCAACGGGTAGCCCTACCCTACTTTATGGCAGCCTTATTATTATTTCTTGGACAAATCTTGTTTGGCCTCATCGCCGGTTATCAATATATCGATGGTACTTTTCTTTTCCCGGAATTGCCGTTCAGTGTTACTCGTATGATCCATACCAACCTACTAATTGTTTGGCTATTGATGGCATTTATGGGGGCTGCTTATTTTATAGTGCCTGAGGAAGCCCAAACTGATCTGTATAGCCCACGACTGGCGCTGATTACCTTCTGGGTTTTCTTCATGGCTGGCGCATTAACCATCCTAGGTTATTTACTGGTTCCTTATGCACACCTAGCGGCCATAACAGGCAATGCTTACTTGCCCACGATGGGGCGTGGCTACCTAGAACAACCTCTGCCTACCAAAATTGGAATCGTGCTTGTGGCATTATCTTTATTATTCAATATCACCATGACTCTGATTCGCGGGCGAAAGACCTCATTAAATATCATTCTGGTTGGCAGCTTATGGGGCTTAGCCTTGCTTTTTTTACCAGCCTTTTATTTCCCAGTAGATACCGTAAAAGCCAGTTACAGCTGGTGGTGGGTAGTACATGGCTGGGTTGAAGGCGACTGGGAATTAATTTTAAGCTCTTTGCTCGGCTTTATCTTGATCAAGACCACGGGCGTTGATCGCGAAATTATCGAAAAATGGATGTATATCATCATCGCCATGACACTGGTATCAGGCATTATCGGTATCGGACATCATTACTACTATATTGGCGCTCCCGAATACTGGATCTGGCTAGGTTCTATTTTCAGTGCCTTAGAACCCATACCTTTCATTATGCTTATCGTTTTCGCCATGAAAATATTACTCAAACGTCGTCGTGAACACCCCAATCGGGCTGCCATGCTATGGGCGCTGGGCACTCCGTTGATGGCCTTTCTAGGAGCTGGCTTGTGGGGTTTTATGATCACCTTGGCCCCCATGCAATACGTGGCGCATGGCACCAATTTTACAGCTGCCCATGGTCACCTTGCCTTTTTTGGTGCCTATGCCATGGTTTCCCTTGCAATCATTTCCTACGCCATGCCTCTACTACGAGGAAGGCCAGCAAACTCGCAACGCGCGCAGCGCTGGGAAATGACCGGGTTCTGGATCATGGTCATCAGCATGTTGGGCATCGCCCTAGCACTGACTGGCGCTGGCCTGGTTACCGTTTATCTACAACGCATGGGCGACCACCCCATGGCTTTTATGGACGTACAAGACCGATCACAAGTGTTTTTTATGATACGAGAAGCAGCAGGGTTAGGCTTTCTGGCAGGTCTCATTACTTACCTGATCAGTTTTTTTATTCCAGGTGAATATCATTATGACCAGGAAACCCGACGAGCATTAAGTTAATTCACGATGTCTCTGCGATCTGTGCTTACCCACAGGTCGTAGAGACGGTCGATGCTAACCAGCTCAGAGCCAACCATGACTACTTTAGAATCCAATCTACACGAGGACCTCATCACCGCCAGGGAGCCACTACCTGGTGACCTGGCGATCTGGATATTTATTTTCGCCGAACTGCTGGTGTTTGGAATATTGTTTATAGCGTATGCCGTTGCCCGAACACAGCATGTAGACCTATTCACTCATGAGCAAGCCAGCCTGCCGCGCTTATGGGGATTACTGGATACCGTGATCCTTATCACCAGTAGCTATGCCGTTGCCCTGGCCACCCACGCCATACATCAAGGCAGGAAGCTGTGCTGTACCACCTGGCTGGTCATCGCAGAAATTCTGGGAACAACCTTTGTTGTGCTAAAAATCATGGAATTTAACCATGATGCTCAAACAGGAATTAGTTTATCCCGAAATCTTTTTGATATGTTTTACCTAAGCCTTACGGGCTTTCATTTTCTGCATGTCCTGATGGGCCTCATTATTCTCAGCACAGTAACTATAAAGACACTTCAAGGTGCTTATACCTCTGAGCACTATGCCGGCATCGAAACCGGCGCTGCATTTTGGCATATGGTGGACTTAGTCTGGATCATACTATTTGTTTTGATTTACGTACTGCACTGAGGAATATCCCATGTTGCTATCCCCACTATTCCCTACGGCAGAGCAGCGCCTTACAGGCATCTGGATCCTACTTTTAGGCTTAACTATTTTTAGTTTCCACCTTTCCGGGTGGCTTACTCTTGGTAATGTCATGCCGTTCGCCTTAAGCCTCACTTTCTTTAAGGGGCAACTCGTTGTTGATCACTTCATGGGGCTTAAAAAAGTTGTCACCCCATGGCGCTGGCTCATGTTGGGGTACCTTATTTGCCTGATCAGTTTGCTTGCTTGGGCACTTACTTCAAACTCTGGAGGTATTTCATGAATTTATCAGCATTAAAGCCCCACATAATGCCAGTCCCTTATTTGGCTATTGATCAAGAGATGGAAATTTTTTCCATGGCTTGGCGGTGTCAGCTTCCCGTGATGATTAAAGGCCCCACAGGTTGCGGTAAATCCAAGTTTGTTGAGCACATGGCCAAGCAACTAGGCAGGCCTTTATTTACGGTTTCCTGTCATGACGACCTCAGCGCCAATGACCTCATTGGCAGACATCTTATCAATCATACAGGAACTTACTGGGTAGATGGCCCCTTGACACGGGCTGTTCGTGAAGGAGGCATCTGCTATCTGGATGAAGTTGTAGAAGCGCGTAAGGACACCACGGTAATTTTGCATGCCTTATCGGATCATCGCCGTATGTTAAACATTGAGCGTACGGGCGAGACCTTGCTCGCACCACCTGAATTCATGCTGGTCATTTCCTATAATCCAGGCTATCAACATCTCTTGAAGGGATTAAAACCTAGCACTCGACAACGATTCATCGCCATGTCTTTTGATTTTCCTGATGCAGCTCTTGAACAAAAAATTCTCGAAAGCGAAACAGGTCTGAATTCAATACATGCCAAAGCATTAGTAAGCTATGCGCGTGCACTGCGCCAGACGGCTCAGCATGATCTTGAGGAAGTTCCAGGAACTCGCCTGCTCATCGATGCGGCACGCCTTATTCTTCAAGGTTGCCCACCCCTGCTAGCTTGCCGTTTTGCCATTATTGAATGTCTCTCCGATGAAGCAGAGACGATACAAGCTCTCATGCAGGTGGCACGAGCCATCATCGGAGACTGAAGCCATGGAAGAGCGACTGGGAATCTGGTGGCATCAGGGACTAACTCGCTGGACACGACAGCGATACCCCCACGCTGCGGTTAAACTAAAAGATCATATGCGTGAGCTAGGACTCATTTTTCGAGCCTTGGGTGGCGCGCACGGTTTAACCATAGAGGGAGCAGAGAACAAGTCTCATGGCGCTTACCGTTCCTGGGTGCAACGCTTGGCGGGTGGTCATGATAAAGCCGCACTGGCATGGGTAGATCAACAGTCTCTCCGACTACCCATAGTTTTGGACATTTACCCTGACCCTAAACTTAATCGGATGTTATACCGGTGGTTGACTGCACTATCTGCGGTTACTCCCACATCAGGCTCCTGGATACAGAACAATCAAATGGGCGTTTGTCGACTCCTTGAGCATTATCCCGGACTGTCACATGATTACCAACTATTGCTTAAGGCTGAACTAAGCCGACGCCCTCAACCTACTCATTTACCCACGGAAGGCGCTCAGATTGAGCAAACTCTTCGTAAAGCCTTGCTTAAGCCAGGGAGTCAACATGAGCTATACAGCGACAAATATCGGCACGAACCCATGTGGCTGTGGTTAAGTCCCCACACCAATACACTCAAGCCTAACCAGAATAATTCAGATGACGATAATACAGCCTCTGTTCCTCCCGCACCAACGGCCACCCAGAAAGATGATAAACGCCGACAGGCACAAGATGACATGCTTCCTGAACGAGCAGCTGGGCTACTGATTTTTCGACCTGAATCCATCTTCAGTTGGACAGAATATCTGCGAGTTGAGCATGAGACACAGGAAAATAACGATGATGACCTAGCTAAAGCGGCAGACGATCTTGATCACTTAAGTATCAGTCGTGACAACCAATCTGTATCACGTCGATTACAAATGCGACTAGACAAATCATCCTCATCCAGCTCAGAAAATTTAACTCCACATACGTTGAGCGTAGATGAATGGGATTATCGGTCACAATCCTTTTTACACGACCACTGTCAAATCATCTTACAGCCAGCCCAAGTAGCTGACTACAGTGAGCTCCCTGAACACTTGCTGCCTCAACGCAAAAAACTGCAACAACTGCTGGCACAGTTGCGTTTTGAGCAACAGCGCTTGCACCAACAAGAAGATGGAGACATTGATATTGATGTATGCATACGTCAACGTAGCGAATCCATCCTCGATCCTTCCCGCTGGTACCAGCAGCAACGACGCCAACAACGTGACATCACCTGCCTGCTCCTTGCCGACCTATCATTGTCCACAGAGGCGAGTATCCATGATGACCTGCGTATCATCGATATCATCCGCGATAGTCTATTTCTTTTTAGCGAGTCCCTGCATGAACTCCAGGATCGATTTGCTCTGTACGGGTTTAGTTCAAAACAACGACATCATGTGCTGTTACAAGAATTGAAGAATTTTGCATCGCCTTACGATGGACTTGTTCGTTCCCGAATCGGGCAAATCACACCTTCTTTATACACACGCATGGGACCAGCTCTACGTTACGCATCATCCCTGCTGGCTACCGAACGTAGTCCTGAGAGACTACTGCTATTGCTGACTGACGGAAAACCTAATGACAACGATTACTACGAAGGCCGCTATGGACTGGAAGATACTCGCCATGCCGTACAAGAGGCACAAAAACTTGGAATTCGTCCTTTCGCCATCACCATTGATCAAAATGGGGAAGACTACCTTCCTCATCTATTTGGTCAACATGGGTTCACTATCCTTCGTCGCTTAGCTGATTTACCACAATGGTTGCCCCGATTTTACGCCCAAATGACCCGTGGTATTTAAGGAACACCCTGTACTGACGAAGACTGTGCCTGTACTGCATGCAAAAATGACTCATCATGCACCAACGCAAGAGCGGTGGTCTTAGCAACCACCCGTCCCTGGGAGTCCATGAGTGCAACCACAGCATTATGTTTAAATCCTCCACCAGGCAAGGCTCGCCATGTCACTCCCAATACTCCCGCCAAATACCCTAAGTCTCCTTGCTTAACACGCCAAAGCTGATACCAGGCGCTATTAAGATGATGCTGATCTGCTTCTTGCTTTAGGTTGGTTCTCTGATCATGAGATGAATCAAAGCTGATCAAGTTAACCTTAATCCAAGGATTCCCCTGTGCATGAAATCTGTCCTCAAATGTTTTAATAGCTTCAATTTCTATAGGGCAGACCATCTGACATGAACCATAGAACATACCTAAAAGATACGGGTGACCCGACCATGAGGCAATGTTCTCTTGCCTGCCCAACTGGTTTTCCAATGACAACGCAGGCAAACTGTAAATAGAATTGCTTGGCCATGTCAGCTCATCGGCATACAAAGCCCTGACTAGCCATATAACTATCAATATACAAGCTCGAACTCTCATCGTGACCCCTCAAGTGATCGCACACAACGAAATCCCACAAAACTTGAACTTTGATCCGGTCGCAAGCTCGACAAAGCAGCCACACGCATCATGAGTGCAAATTGCCCTCTGTCATGAAAAGCTAACGCCGATCCACCACATAAAGCCAACGAGGCGGCTGACGATGAATCTCTGGCATCAGGTTGAGGAAACATGGCAGCAAAGTCTTCTACCCACTCCCAGATCAGGCTGTTCATGTCATAGATCCCGTAGCTATTGGGTAAATGCTGCCCCACATAGCCCTTGCGATGTAAACGTTCTTGCAGAGCTGTCAGAATGCCTTGGTTACGCCCAGCATCCGTGCGAGCATCTTTCTGCCATGTATCGGCCGCTGCCACATACTCCCACTCAAACCATGTGGGTAATCGCGCATGCTCGTAATGACAATATGCTCTAGCAGCAAACCAACTAACATGGGTCATCACCTCCTCAGCAGCTCCATCATGATCCGCCAGGTAATCTGATGTAGCCATCAAAGGTGAGATTTGCTTTTTATTCCATTGAGGCTGCGCCCATAAGAAACTATCAAACTCTTGTTGCGTCACGGGTCGACTACGCATTTCAAACGCAGCCATAAGCACACCCATCGACTGCCCCGATGGATCATTTAAATTGCTTTGCAAATGTCCTGAAGGAATCCGAACGTACTCGACTTCATCCGCCCAAGAGACCTGACTGATCATGAACAGCATCATACAAAATATTGGGATAGACACGAGATTCAACTCACTGACCTGAAGCTCGTACCCTTTTGACATCGTCAACCTCTATCTTGCCTCCCTGATTGTTAAAATTGTTCAAAACATAAGTCAGTACTCCCGCAATTTCATCATCGCTTAGCTGACCACCGAATGCAGGCATCTGCGATTCATAGCCGGTATTATTGACTGTGATCTTTCCATGCAAGCCATGAAGAACAATTCCAATGGCGCGTTTAGGTGCTGCATTCAAATAATCCGACATGGCCAACGGAGGAAAGGCACCCGGTAATCCCATACCGTTGCCTTGATGACATGCCGAGCATATCTGGGTAAATACTCGCCTCCCTACAGCCATAGGGTCTTTTTGCTGAGCCACCGAGCTGGCCGCTGATGACGCTGGCTGATCCATTTTCTGATACAACTGCGGCTGCAATGGCCCACTCACGACCAATTGACCTAATGCCCCTTTCATAAAAGCACGGGTTATAGAGTGATCAACCAGGAGGTAAGTTCCAGGGACCCAAGTTGACAACTTGATCATACTGGCTCCACCGGGAGGAATCAGTGTAGTCTGCACTTCATGATTGGTTAGACTACCTGCTTCAACATTAACGTCATCAAATATCTGCCCAATGATATGAAAGCTGGAAACAAGGTTGGGGCCTCCATTACCCACAAAAAGTCGAATACTCTCACCTACCTTGGAGTGCAGGGCGCCCTCGCCAACCAGGGCTCCCTCTCGTCCATTAAAAAGTACATAATTGGGTTGTTCAGCCATCAACTTTTTCATATCAAAACTTTGTAAGCCAGGCTCATGGTCACCGCCTGTTGTATAGAAATCTCCTTGCATCACATAGTACTCGTGATCAACCTTGGTTAATCCTTCAGGTGGTTCGACTAAAATCATGCCGTACATGCCATTGGCGATATGCATGGGGACTGGAGCTGTTGCGCAGTGGTAAACATATAGCCCTGCCTTAGTTGCCTTAAAACGCAGGATACTTTCTTGCCCTGGGGGAGTTACGGTGGCTGCTGCACCTCCTCCTGGCCCCATAACTGCGTGCATATCAATATTGTGTGACATGTGCGCATGCGGATCATTACTCAAATGCAATTCCACCGTATCTCCCTGGCGGACTCGCATCAGGGGCCCGGGTACGGTGCCATTAAAAGTCCAAAAGTCATATCGCACCCCATCAGCCAGAGGCATTTCTTTTTCTTCTGTACGCAGGTGAATAACCACGGTAGCAGGATGATCACGGTGTATTGGCGGAGGCGCCAGGGGAGGAGCAACTAACGTCTCTTCAATGACCTGACTATCAGCAGCTAACGTATAACTTACACCCAGACTGAGCACAGATCCTGTCAATAATATACATAGCGTTGAACATTGCATGGCGAAGCTCCATGAAGATCCACAAAGGATATAGCTTCACTTTATAATATTCATTTCAAATACATATTGATCGTAGTCAAATTACTTGAACACAAAAATCTATCGAACAGATAAACTCACTCGATGCTCATCGTTGATCGACCACCCCGGTCGGTGCTTGGTCTCAGTGTGCTACAGGATGCCATTCGTTGTAGGGTAACGCTTGCTGAACATGCACATGATGTCGATCGTCCGTAAAAGCTGGATCAGGCGAGGCATCAGGTAAAGAACAGACTACGTCCGCATCCCTGAGATTGGGGAGTTGTAAAAAAATGGCGCGCCCGGCGGGATTCGAACCCACGACCCCTGGCTTCGGAGGCCAGTACTCTATCCAGCTGAGCTACGGGCGCTGGAGGGAGCCGTATGTTATCTTTTTTGCAGTTCACCGTCCATCAAGTTACATGC
>JAJZHP010000062.1 GCA_021804355.1 Pseudomonadota bacterium
ATTGATTTCGGTCAAGTACGAAGTCGACAAGCTTGCCTAGTCTTGCCTAAATGACGGCGATAAGGCATTTAGCCATGAGTTTTTTGGCGATTCAGCAACACATAGTTTGGGGCGCAAGCTCGCTCATAGTTACCGGTAGTTTCATGGGATGGGTATGGTTTGTTGCGCTCAGTACTCCCATCAAGATCATGTCCATGTTGACCAGCCCCATCATCTGTTTTCGTCGAGGAGAGGCATCTGACCTTAATGGCAGATGCTGCATTTTTCGGTTAATGCCGCTCACGATGTCCCTCCTTAATGTCTCCAGTTTTATAAATCGCATGAATCTAAGGCTACTTGAAGGAATAACATCATGATGAAATCACAACTGCTCGAGGGGGCTTTAAGCCACGGTGGTGCAGTCATACATAACTGGCAACCAGAGAACCCGAGGTTCTGGCTCGAAGAAGGGAAGCCCGTAGCTGTTCGCAACTTGCTGATCTCTATACCTGCCCTGTTATTGTCTTTTGCCGTCTGGATGGTATGGAGTGCGGTGGCGGTACGACTTAATGGTATAGGTTTTAATTTCAGTACGAACCAGTTGTTCTGGCTGACAGCATTACCAGGCTTGTCTGGTGCAACGTTACGTATTTTTTACGCTTTCATGGTGCCCATTTTTGGAGGAAGACGCTGGACAACTTTTAGCACGCTATCACTTTTGGTCCCTGCACTTTGGATGGGCTGGGCTGTTTGTGATGTGCACACGTCATATCGGGTCTTCGTCATCATCTCTCTGCTCTGCGGTTTAGGTGGAGGCAACTTTGCATCAAGCATGTCAAATATCAGTTTTTTTTATCCAAAGTCTCAACAAGGTACAGCCTTAGGACTCAATGCGGGATTGGGGAATCTTGGTGTTTCTGTTGTTCAGTTTTGTGTGCCCTTGGTGATTGCAAAGTGTCTGTTTGGTGCATGGGGAGGACACGCTCAATACTTGAAGAATGGTCAGGCTGTTTGGTTGCAGAATGCCGCCTGGGTTTGGGTCCCGCTCATTGGAGTGGTTGCTATAGCTTCCTGGCTGGGGATGAATGATCTTGGCACGGCCCAATCATCTTTTCGCGAACAAGCTGTAATTTTTCGACGTAAGCACACGTGGTTAATGTGTTGGTTATATACCGCAACTTTTGGATCATTCATTGGCTATGCAGCGGCACTGCCTATGTTAACCAAAACAGAATTTCCAGGCATGGATCCTCTTAAATATGCATTTCTGGGGCCTCTAGTGGGCGCGTTGGCTCGTCCTTTGGGGGGGTGGGTCGCTGACCGATTAGGAGGGGCTAGGGTGACTCTGTGGAATTTTGTTGTCATGACTATGGCAGTTTTTGGCGTTCTATATTTCTTGCCACATACAGGTCAGCCAGGAAATTTTATCGGATTTTTACTGATGTTTTTGGTCATGTTTGTGACCACCGGCATAGGCAATGGCTCCACATTTCGCATGATTCCCATAATTTTTCGAGTATTACAGTCTCGGCAGAATTCCGGAGATACGGAGATTTTAACAGAGGCTCGACAGAAGCAGGCGGGCAAAGAATCGGCGGCAGTGTTGGGATTTAGCTCAGCCATAGCTGCTTTTGGTGCGTTTTTTATTCCAAAGTCCTTCGGTAGTTCGATAAGTCTGACAGGAAGTCCTGAATTGGCTTTGTACGTTTTTATCGCTTTTTACGTCAGTTGCATGCTGGCAACTTGGTGGTGGTATGCACGACATCATGCTGAAGTTCCGTGCTAAAGCCTGCAATAGATTAGGGGTTGGTCAGAGCTATTAGGATTGCTTAATGAGGATTTTTTGATGAGTCATATGCTGGATAATTTGCGTTTTTTCAAACGTAAGCAGGAGGAGTTCTCTGCTGGGCATGGAGAGGTTCGTCAAGAGTCCCGGGCATGGGAAGATATGTACCGGGCTCGCTGGCAATATGACAAAATCGTCAGATCTACCCATGGGGTGAATTGTACGGGTTCCTGCTCTTGGAAAATCTATGTGAAGCAGGGCTTGATTACCTGGGAAACTCAGCAAACAGATTATCCTCGCACTCGTCCTGATTTGCCTAACCATGAGCCACGGGGTTGTCCTCGAGGAGCTAGTTACAGTTGGTATATATACAGTGCTAACCGGCTGAAATACCCCAAGATACGAAAGTCTCTGCTTAAGCAATGGCGAGAGTTGCGAGTATCACTGGGGCCTGTAGATGCTTGGGCGAGACTAGTGGAAGATCCTGTCAAAGCACAGGCCTATAAGCAGCAACGTGGTTTAGGGGGATTTGTACGATCTCAATGGGATGAAGCTAATGAAATTATTGCAGCAGCTAATGCCTACACGATCAAACAATACGGGCCAGACAGAGTTATAGGGTTCTCACCCATCCCAGCTATGTCTATGGTGAGTTATGCCGCAGGTTCTCGCTATTTGTCGCTGATTGGAGGGGTCTGTTTAAGTTTTTACGATTGGTATTGCGATTTGCCTCCAGCTTCACCCATGGTATGGGGAGAACAGACGGATGTGCCGGAATCTGCTGATTGGTATAACTCATCCTACCTGATAGCTTGGGGATCCAACGTGCCACAGACACGAACTCCCGATGCTCATTTCTTTAGTGAGGTTCGATATAAGGGTGCCAAAACAGTCGCAATCACACCTGATTATTCTGAAGTAGCCAAGCTTACGGATTTATGGTTGAACCCCAAACAAGGGACAGATGCGGCTCTGGCGCAAGCATTTTGCCATGTGATATTCAAAGAGTTTCATCTGCAAAAGCCTCGTAGTTATTTTACGGATTATATTCGTCGTTACACGGATTTACCCATGTTGGTGCTATTGGAGCCCTGGGAGAGGGATGCCTTTCAACCGACTCGATTCTTGCGCGCCTCCGATCTGGGCGATGTCCTGGGTCAGAGCAATCATCCGGAATGGAAAACCCTGGCTATTGATTCGATATCGGGCGATTTGGTTACACCCTTGGGATCGATTGGATATCGCTGGGGTGAGTTAGGAAAATGGAACCTGGAGGCAAGAGAAGGTAAGGATGGACATCCTGTTGAATTGCAGTTAAGTCTCCTGGAGGAAAACTGCGAAGTGAGTGAGGTTGCATATCCTTATTTTGGAGGGCAATTGCATGATCATTTTCAACATGTTGATGGTGAAAAAATTCAGTGCCGTCGAGTTCCCTGTCGTCAGGTTACGCTACCAGATGGTCGTCAGATCAGGATGGCAACCGTATTTGATCTAACTGCTGCCGGTCTTGGTATAGATCGCGGCCTCGGTGGGAGACACGTCTCAGACTCCTATGATGCTCTGGATATTCCTGGAACACCTGCCTGGCAGGAAGTCATTACTGGTGTTAAGCGTGAACTCGTTATAAAAGTGGCGCGGGAATTTGCTGAAAATGCCGATGCCACCGAGGGGCGCTCCATGATTATCGTGGGCGCTGCTATGAACCACTGGTACCACATGGACATGAATTATCGTGGGCTTATCAATATGCTCATGCTTTGTGGGTGTGTTGGAAAAAGTGGTGGCGGGTGGGCCCATTATGTTGGTCAGGAAAAGTTAAGGCCTCAGTGCGGCTGGCTACCCCTGGCCTTTGCAACGGACTGGAGTCGTCCATCCAGGCAAATGAATGGTACCAGTTTTTTTTATCACCATTCTTCGCAGTGGCGTCATGAAAAGATGAATGTGCATGAGATTTTGTCTCCGCTTGCAGATCCTTCAAAATTCCCAGAACACATGCTCGATTATAATATTCGTGCCGAACGCGGTGGATGGTTACCCAGTGCGCCACAGCTTAATAGAAATCCCTTAAATATTTGCCGGGAGGCAGCCACTGTCGGCATGGAACCGACTGAGTATGTACTGAAATCGTTGCAAGAGGGATCTCTTCGATTCGCCTGCGAGCAGCCTGATAATCCAGTTAATTTTCCGCGCAACATGTTTATCTGGCGATCCAACTTACTTGGATCTTCAGGTAAAGGCCACGAGTACATGCTCAAGTACCTGTTAGGTACTCCCAAACATGGGGTCATGAATGAGGACTCAGGCAAACAGCATGGATTTAAACCTAAGGAGGCCGAGTGGGTAGATGAAGGGGCCATAGGCAAGATTGATTTAGTTGTAACCATGGATTTTCGTATGTCCTCTACTTGTGTGTATTCCGACATCGTTCTGCCAACGGCAACGTGGTATGAAAAGGATGATATGAATACCTCGGACATGCACCCATTCATCCATCCCTTAACAGCAGCGATAGATCCGGCTTGGGAATCACGAACTGACTGGGAGATCTTCAAGGGGATTGCCAAGAAGTTTTCTGAAATTTCTGAAGGAATGCTGGGTGTTGAACAGGATTTTGTTACGGTGCCGATGCTGCATGATAGCGTGGGTGAGTTGGCTCAGCCCTTTGGCGAGGATGATTGGAAATCAGCAGGGCAAGCACCTGTGCCAGGAAAAAATGCTCCCACGATGATAGTCGTAGAGCGTGACTATCCAAACACTTATAAAAAATTCACATCACTCGGACCCTTGTTGGAAAAACTGGGCAATGGAGGTAAAGGTGTCTTTTGGAATACAGCTGAGGAGGTGGAATTTCTAGGCAAGCTCAATCATCGAGTCACCGAATCTGGGGTGAGTGAGGGGCGCCCCAGAATTGAATCTGCCATAGATGCTGCTGAAATTATTCTTACTCTAGCACCTGAAACTAACGGGCATGTTGCTGTGAAAGCATGGGATGCCTTATCAAGGTTCACCGGGCGCACGCATGCTCATCTGGCTGTTGGGAAAGCACATGAGGCCATTCGTTTTCGTGACATCCAAGCACAGCCCCGCAAAATAATTTCCAGTCCAACCTGGTCAGGATTGGAAGATGACCATGTCAGCTATAACGCAGGCTATACCAATGTTCACGAGCTAATTCCCTGGCGCACCATCACCGGTCGCCAGCAATTTTATCAGGATCATCCCTGGATGCAGGCATTTGGTGAGCAATTGATGAGTTATCGCACCCCTATCAATACTCGCACGATTGATGGCGTTAAAGGTAAACGAAGTAACGGCCAGCCTGAGATAGTTTTGAACTGGATCACTCCGCATCAGAAATGGGGCATCCACAGCACTTATACCGATAACCTGCTCATGCTGACCTTGAGTCGCGGTGGACCGATAGTGTGGCTATCTGAAGTCGACGCCGGAAAAATAGGTGTTGAGGATAACGATTGGATTGAATGCTTCAACGCCAATGGAGCTTTGACAGCACGTGCTGTTGTTTCACAGCGGGTTAAAGAGGGCATGGTCATGATGTACCACGCTCAGGAGCGCATCGTCAATGTGCCTGGTAGTGAAACGACAGGAACCCGTGGAGGGCACCATAACTCGGTGACTCGGGTAGTCTTGAAGCCTACTCATATGATAGGTGGTTACGCGCAACAGTCCTGGGGGTTTAACTACTACGGCACAGTGGGTTGTAACCGGGATGAGTTTGTCGTGGTACGCAAGATGAGCAAGGTGGATTGGCTTGATGGTTCCAACACGGATGATTTGCCCCAACCCCTGCCACAGAATATTGAGTGAGGAAATTGGCCATGAAGATTCGTTCGCAGGTCGGGATGGTATTAAACCTGGATAAGTGTATCGGTTGTCACACCTGCTCTGTCACATGTAAAAATGTTTGGACAAGCCGCGAAGGTATGGAATACGCATGGTTTAACAATGTAGAGAGCAAGCCGGGAATTGGTTATCCCAAAGCCTGGGAAGATCAGGAAAAGTGGAAAGGAGGGTGGGTTCGAAATAAAGACGGCAGTATCAACCCGCGTATGGGTGGCAAGTTTAGAGTGTTGGCCAACATTTTTGCTAATCCTAATCTTCCTGAAATTGATGATTATTACGAGCCCTTTGATTTTGATTATCAGCATCTCCACACCGCTCCAGAGGTCAGGCATCAACCGGTGGCTAGGCCTCGTTCGCTGGTTTCAGGCAAACGTATGGAGAAAATTGAGTGGGGGCCCAACTGGGAGGAGATTTTAGGGACAGAGTTTGCCAAGCGGCGTAAGGATCGTAATTTTGACAATATCCAGGCAGATATTTATGGAGAATACGAAAACACCTTCATGATGTATCTCCCACGACTGTGTGAACATTGCCTGAATCCGGCCTGTGTGGCTTCTTGTCCTAGTGGAGCCATCTATAAGCGTGAAGAGGATGGCATCGTCCTGATCGATCAGGAGAAATGTCGGGGCTGGCGTATGTGTATCAGCGGATGCCCATACAAAAAAATATATTTTAACTGGAAAAGTGGCAAGTCGGAAAAGTGCATCTTCTGTTATCCGCGTATTGAAGCAGGCATGCCCACAGTATGTTCAGAAACCTGTGTAGGTCGAATCCGGTATCTGGGCGTGCTGCTTTATGATGCGGATCGTATACATGAGGTTGCAAGCATACCGAGTGAACAGGATCTTTACGAGCAGCAGCTGTCGATATTTCTGGATCCTAATGATCCTGCCGTCGTTGCTCAAGCTCGCCAGGATGGCGTTCCTGATTCTGTGATCTCAGCGGCGCAGAATTCTCCCGTTTACAAAATGGCAGTCGATTGGAAACTTGCCCTGCCTTTGCATCCTGAATATCGCACGTTACCCATGGTGTGGTATGTGCCTCCCTTGTCACCCATCCAAAACGCAGTAGCTGCAGGAAACTTGGCCATGAAGGGCATTTTGCCTGATGTAGATAGTCTGCGTATCCCCTTGCGTTATCTGGCTAATCTACTCACAGCAGGCAATGAAAAGCCAGTCAGATTAGCACTTAAGCGTTTACTGGCTATGCGTAGTTTTAAACGCGCACAAACGGTAGAGGGCAGGGAAGATATGGCTGTGCTCAACGAGGTAGGGCTCAGTAAGGCTCAGGTTGAGGATATGTACAGGTACTTAGCGATTGCAAATTATGAAGATCGTTTTGTTGTGCCATCGGCTCATCGTGAAGAGGCTATGAGTGAGGCCTTTGCCGAGCGCAGTGGATGCGGATTCAGTTTTGGTAGTGGGTGCAGCGGCGACTCCAGTTTAAACATGTTCGGTGGAAAAAGCGCCAATCGTCGCGACTTCATCGAAGTTGTACAAGTTAGGGAAGATTGATCATGCGTATTTTAAAAGTGATCTCACGGCTACTGGATTATCCAACGGAATTTTTGTTTTCAGCCCAGCAAGAAATCATGGATGTTATCAATGAGTCTCAGGAAATTGGATGGATGCAACAGCAGGATTTAAAGAAGCTGGTCATTGAATTAACACAATCAGAACTCTTGGACATCCAAGAAGCGTACTCCGCACAGTTTGAGAGTGGTCGTTCACTATCCCTGTGGTTGTTTGAACATATCCATGGTGAATCTCGTGATCGAGGCCAAGCCATGGTCGATCTACTAAACACGTATGAGGCGGCAGGGTTTGTCCTGGAGGAAAAGGAACTACCGGACTATTTGCCTCTTTATCTTGAATATTTATCCACCTGCGCTAGGGAAAAAGTTTGTACAGGACTCGTGGATATCGAGCACTTGCTCATTTTACTGGGATCTCGTTTGGAGGAGCGTCATAGCGCATACGCTGCCTGTTTTAGATCCTTATTACAGGTGGCGGGTAGGGATGCTCAGGAGGCATTGGCTGCACAACGCAAACATATTGAAGAAGTTCAGGTGGATGACAGCCTTGAGGCGATAGATGCTATCTGGGAAGAAGAAGCTATTACATTTTTAAATCAGCAACCACAAGGGAGTTGTCAGCTAGGGCAGATTTCATCCAAGCGGGAGCAAGAAGTTGTGCCAGTACACTGGGTAGACTTCAAGTGTTCAACGACTAAAACGTTTATCAAGACCTAGGAGATGATATGTCCAACCTAAATTTTCTGCTTTTTGGAGTCTATCCCTACGTTGCTCTGTCAGTTTTTATGGTGGGTAGCTGGGCTCGTTATGACCTTTCGTCGTATACCTGGAAGGCCCACTCCAGTCAGATGCTAAGTGGGCAGTCCATGCGAATCGCCAGTAACCTGTTTCATATAGGTGTGCTATTTATTTTGGCGGGTCATGTCATAGGTTTGTTAACACCTCATACCTGGTATGAACACGTTATAAGTACCGAACATAAGCAGTTACTCGCCATGATCTCCGGAGGAAGTTTTGGGTTGGTGTGTCTGGTCGGGTTGCTGATGCTGATTTATAGACGACACACTCAATCACGGGTGCGCCATACGTCAAGCACTTCAGATATCGTTATTCTTTGGGTTTTACTAGCACAGCTTCTGCTAGGGCTTTCAAGTATTTTAGTTTCTGCTCAGCACCTGGATGGGTCAGAGATGATACTGCTGGCACATTGGGCGCAGTCTGTTGTTACGCTGCAGCCTGAACTCGCAGCCTCCTTCATGAAGACAGTCAACCTGATTTTTAAACTACATGTCACTTTGGGGCTGACGCTTTTCATTCTATTCCCCTTCACCAGGCTAGTTCATATAGCTAGTGCCCCAGTTTGGTATTTGGGCAGAAGGTATCAGATTGTAAGACAACGAGGCTGAGGAATTCGCCATGGGAATTTCAAGAGAGCAGGCCGATAAGACCGATGCAGATGAATCCATGCGGTGGCCAGAAGAGCAGCTAGTCAGCGTTAACGGCACCGCGATTTCGACCATCGCTAGGGTTCGTGAACTGCAATATCATCCTGCTGCTAGTCAAGAAGTTGCTATGTATTTGGCTACTCGCGCTTTGGTCATTAGGGAATTATTGATCCAGCGCATGCAGCATTTGGGTATACAGACATTTCGTGAAGGCGATGTGATCTCCGAAGAGCAGGCTTTGCAATCGTTGATTGAGCGAGAAGTACATATCCCAGAGGTCGATGAAGCTACTGTGGTTAATGTTTATAACAAGAACCTTGAGCGATACATGACGCCGCCACGGATCTTGATACGGCATATTTTACTGCCGGCAGCACAAGATGATGATCAACGACGCATGATTCAGCGAGAGCTTGCGGATCAGCTGATTACACGATTACAGCAGGGTGAAGATTTTTCAGGATTGGCGTTTTTGTACTCAGCCTGCCCCTCTAAAGAGCAGGGAGGCAGTTTGGGAGAAATAAGTTTAGGACAGACAGTTCCTGAGTTTGAACGTCAGGTATTACGTTTTCCTGTTGGTTTGGTCATATGTCCGATTGAAACCCGTTATGGTTTTCATGTGATTAACGTAGATCAGCGCATAGAAGGAGAACAGATCGCATTGGACAGAGTATCAAACCGCATAAAAACTTCGTTAGCTAAAAAGGCCTGGCATAAAGCGGTAGCTCATTATCTGCAGGTTTTGGTCAATGAGGCTGTCATTGAGGGCATCGATTTGGGCGGTGTGAATTCACCTCTGCTGCAGTAGCTGATACGGGATTACCATGAATACCTTAAAATTGATGGACGGATTGAATAGGCACATTGATTATTTACGATTGTCTGTCACCGATCGTTGTGATTTTCGCTGTGTTTATTGCATGGCTCCTGAAATGAAATTCTTGCCTAAGCATCAGCTGCTTTCATCTGAAGAAATAATCAGGGTCGTCAGGCTGTTCGTGGAGATGGGTATAAAAAAAGTTCGCCTCACCGGAGGCGAGCCATTAATCCGACAAGGTGTAGTTAAGCTATGCCGACAAATAGCGGTATTGCCAGGATTGAATGAGCTAACCATGACTACCAACGGTTCTCACCTGGCGCTTTGGGCAAATGAGTTAGCTGGGGGAGGAGTTAAACGTATCAATATCAGTCTGGATAGTCTTTGCCAGAACACATTCAAAGTGATGACACGCGTGGGTAATTTGCAGAGTGTCCTTGCAGGTATAAACGCGGCGCGACAAGCTGGTTTTGCCAGCATCAAACTTAACAGTGTAATTCTCAAGGGTATCAATGATCATGAAGTACTAAGTTTGGTTGATTTTGCAGTCGACCATGGCATCGATATTAGCTTCATCGAAGAAATGCCCATAGGTCGGGTGGGTCGCTCCCGTCAAGAAGATTATTATTCCAGTGATGAAGTTTTTCAGCAGATTATTCAGCGTTATCGGTTAATTGAAACCGTGGAGCAAACCGGGGGGCCAGCTAAGTACTTGCGTATTCTTGACTATCCCTTAACGCGTATCGGCCTGATTTCCCCACACTCACATAATTTCTGTAGCAGCTGCAACCGGGTGCGTGTAACAGCGGATGGGCGCCTGCTGTTGTGTCTGGGGCACGAAAATTCTCTGGATCTCTGCAACCTGTTGAGAGATTCCTCTGTGACAGATTCGCAGATTCAGGATGCTATTCGCGTTGCTTTATGGAGGAAGCCTGAGAAGCATGAATTGTATACCTATGATGAAGAATTTCGACCTGTTCGATTTATGAGTGCAGTGGGAGGGTAGATAAGAATGGGATTCAGTGGGGTGCACTATCCCAAGGCAGATGAGTTGGGAGATGAGGTGGATAGGTGCTATTTCAGGTCTTAAGTTTGTCTCGGTTAGAAAAACAAATGGTTATTTGTCAATTTGTTAGTGAGTTTTTGTTGATTGTGGCCAGAATCTTGCTGTGGTGAATGTCGACGTTAAAGAAGTTCTCGGTAAGGCGGAGATCACCACGACGTAAGTTCTTATACAGAACATAAATGTTAAATGAAGGATGTCACTTATGAGGTTCACTACACGAAGCACTGGTAAATGGGTATGGATAACATTGATCGCTACAGGAGGCATGATGCCTGAGGTGCAGGCTGACACTTTAGCCGATGTTCTGGCGGCGGGTCATGCTGAAGTCGATTTGCGATATCGCCTGGAAACGGTGAGCCAAGATAATAGCCTTAAGGATGCTCGAGCTTCGACAGCACGATTACGGGCAGGGTATGAGTCTGGTAGTTATGATGGTTTTTTTGGAATGGCGGAAGCTCAGTCCCTGGGGGTCGTAGGACAAGATTTTTATAACAGTACATCTAATGGCAAGGTCAATTACGCCACGGTGGCTGACCCGGGTATTACTGAGCCTGATCAGCTCTATATTGGATACAACGGTCTGCCGGACACGCTGGTAAAATATGGCCAGCAGCGTCTGCAATTAGATAACGAACGATTTATAGGTAATGTCGGTTGGCGCCAGATTGAACAAACCTTTGATGCGGCTACGCTGGTGAATCACAGCTTGCCAGATACGACCATTACCACGGCCTATCTTTATAAAATTCATCGAGTATTTGGTGATTATGTGACAGCCCCCCCGGGTAAGTTTTCATCACGTTCACCTTTGCTCAATATCAATTATCACCCTGCTCAGGAGTTTAATCTTAGTGCCTATAGCTATTTGATTGACCTGCAGGGATTAGCTGCTTCTTTGCAGCCAGCCTATCACTCAACCCGTACCGATGGGATTCGCCTGACGGGTAGGGTTCCTGCGATGGCGCCTTGGAACATTAACTATACAGCCGAATTTGCTTTGCAAAGTAATGGGCTGGAAAATCCAGAGAATTTCCTGGTCCACTATCATATGGCTGAGTTAGGAGCAAGCTGGCATACCTTGAACTTCAAACTCTCACAGGAGTTGTTGGGTAGCAATGGTTCCACTGCCTTCCAGACGCCTTTGGCAACATTGCATGCCTTTAGCGGCTGGGCCGATATGTTTTTACAAACCCCACTACTGGGCTTGAAAGATAGTTTTGCTACGCTGGGAAGTGACGTAGATGGTATACAGGCCAGTATTATCTATCATGATTTTCATTCGGACAGGTCAGATATTCATTATGGTACCGAGTGGGATGCGCAGCTTCTGAAGCATTTTGGAAACCGCTATACCCTGGGCGCAGCTCTGGGGGCTTATCACAATGTCACGTTAATTGCAGGCACCACCTATGCTCCGGCTACGCCTTCGACTACCAAGGGCTGGGTATGGGGAGAGATTAGTCTCTAGCTCGCAACATCAGCGAATTATGTAGGTGAGATGCCCATAGTCTTGGAGCCTTTTGATAGGACTTTAACCTGAGCTTGTTTTCTCCCCTGCTTCAGACTTGATAGTTAGCCTGAAGCAGAGGTCTGATGTGCCAGACTAAGCCACCGATCTCAAGCTAGCTCCGGTTCTTGGGTGATAGGCGTTGTTATCCAGAGCCGTGAAATCATTGGATTCGGCACTCCTCTTATAGTCGCTCACTGCTTCACATCCTTGTTTTGCAATAGTTTACGATTAAAACAATTTCTCTTCTTGTATGGCCTGAGTGGCCATGGGTCATGAATATTACGTTCAGGAATCGTCTTTTTCAAACTCAAGCTCTCTGTGTACCGCTGCAATCAACTGCCTGATTTCAGGTACACATGAACCGCAGTTTCCTCCTGCTTTCAGACAGCCAGTAACCTCTTGAGGGGTTGATAATCGCTGCTCTCGTATGGTGTTGAGGATGGTTTTTCTTCCGACGCGAAAGCAGGAGCAGACTAGAGGACCTGAATCCACGCCTTCCCCAAGAGGGTTGCCAGCCAGTAAGGCCATACGATCGCGGCTACCCAATCGTGGCTTTTGAAACAAGTCCGACAACCAGTTTCTATCTGGTAACCTGTCCCGTGGCGCTATGTATAAGCAGAACTCGAGACGACCATGATGTACGTACACAGCGTGATACATTCCACTGCTCTGATCACTATATTCAAGCCAATCACCGGAAATATCATAAGTACTTGCTCCTCCAATGATTTGATCAATGCCATCGGTTGAATGAATCACAGATTTGCGGCCGCCCAATTCGTAGCGCAGGGCTTCGGGGGTTTGTACCTGACACCACCATGCGACTTTTTTCAGATTCAGTGCCGAGCGACTGAATACTACCCCGTGCCAATCGACGTAGAAGGGCTCTGCATGAACAGGTGTCTGCTTGAATGCAGGTTCGCCCGAGACAGGATCCACCAGAGGGTTGACCAGGGCTCCAACACGGGCATCTGATGCATTCTGGTCATTCCAATGAATAGGCACAAAAAGCTGACCACGGCGCATCGAGTCACTGCAGCGTGCTCGTACGACGAGAGATCCCCAGGCGGAAGACAGGCGTACTAAGGAGTCGTGCTGTATACCTGACAGCAAGGCATCTTGAGGATGCATATCGACAAAAGGCTCAGGATGATGTGAGCTCAGAGTGGGAGCTAAACCTGTGCGTGACATGGTGTGCCATTGATCGCGAATACGCCCGGTGTTGAGTATCCAGGGGAATTTCTCATCAGGTTGATAAGGGGGGGGCTGCAACTTCACAGCCACAAAACATGCTTTTCCGTGGGAGTGAGAGAAATGGCCGGTCGTAAACAGGCGGTCAGTGCTTTGGCCGCGTTCCAGGACAGGCCAGCGTGCGGGAGCCAGCTCATCATATTCCTCATGAGTGAGCCCAGTCATCCCGCGCAGATTAAATAAACGTTCGCCATCATTTTCGAAGGCGGAAAGGCGGGCATGTTCATCGAAGATCTGCGCAGCATTTTCATAAGTGAATGACGTCGCAAAGCCAAGTCGTTTTGCTACTTCGGCAACAGCCCACCAGTCGGGTCGAGCTTCACCTGGCATGGGAAGAAATGCTCGCTGTCGGGTAATACAACGTTCGGAATTAGTGACCGTGCCATTCTTTTCTCCCCATCCTAGAGCAGGTAACAAGAGATCGGCATAGGCTGTGGTATCTGTATGAGCATAGATGTCGGAGGTGACGACGAACTCACAGCGAGATAGTGCTCTCCTGATCTGATCTGCATTGGGCAAACTCACCACAGGATTGGTCGCCATGATCCATAACGCCCGTATTTTTCCAGATTCAACCGCCTCAAATAATTCAACGGCTTTTAGTCCAGGACGATGGGCCATCACAGGACTGTTCCAAAAACGCTGGAGTTTGTCGCGGTGATCGGAGTTATCCAGGCTCAGGTGTGCAGCCAACATGTTGGCTAACCCGCCTACTTCACGTCCGCCCATAGCATTGGGTTGACCTGTCAGAGAAAATGGTCCGGCTCCGGGTTTACCAATACGGCCGGTATAAAGGTGACAATTAATAATGCTATTGGCTGTGTCCGTGCCTTGGTGTGACTGATTAACTCCCATGGAAAATAGGGTTACCGTCTTGTCTGTTTGAGCAAATTTTTGAAAAAACTGGATTAAAACCTGAGGTAACAGACCGCATAAGCGCGATAGATTCTCGATATTGGAGAAGTTTTCAGCTTCTACCAGGGTTGCTTCCAGGCCATCGGTACAGTGTTCAACAAAGGGATTGTTTTGATAACCATGGCTATGCAGCCAATGCAGTAGTCCATTGAATAAGGCGACATCCTGGCCACCCAACAATTGCAAATGCAGATCTGCAAGATCACAGCTACTGGTCCGTCGCGGATCAATGACAACGATATATAACCCGGGGTTTTTTTCTTTGGCTTCAGCCAGGCGGCGATACAGCACAGGGTGACACCAGGCCATATTGGAGCCCACCAGCACTACCATCTCAGCCAATTCGAGATCCTCATAACAACCCGGGACGATATCCTCACCAAAGGCGCGAAGATGAGCAGCAACAGCTGAAGACATACAGAGTCTGGAGTTAGTATCTATATTGGCGGTTCCGATGAAGCCCTTGACCAACTTATTAACGATATAGTAATCCTCG
>JAJZHP010000063.1 GCA_021804355.1 Pseudomonadota bacterium
ACAGCGCTTGCAAAGTTTGGATCAGGCCTTGCGTTCAGGGGGTATTTAACTGTAGCTGACCTGCCAAAGGGTACAGCCAGTCAGCCAGTGACCAGCTTAAGGCATCACTGACATCGGAAAACTCCTCATCGACAGCGGGCCGGTAGATTTCGCGTAGCGGTGTCTTGTGACGACGGGCAGCTTGTACGCAAGCGGGGCAGCCTGGGTCATTGGGGAGGTTCGCATGAGCATAAACCAGTGCCAGTGGGAGTTGCAGGCTTTCAAGCGTGGTCAGCAGAGGGTTGGCTTCATCAGGTAGTCGAGGAGGGGTAAGGAGAATCAATCCATGTACGCTGGAGGGCCAGTGGTCAGGGTAGCTTAAGGTGATCGCCAAGCCGGCAGCTCCTTGACCCACCAGAATAATATTATGTACGCCTTGCTGTTCCAGCAGGTTAAGCGCAGCCTCCAGGCGAGGTTTGATGGCTGAGACGATAGATTGCCAGTCCTTGGAAGTAGGTAGCGTGTCTACGGGCAAGGCCAGATTAGGGCTGGTTAAGCTGACGACGATCCAGCCACGATCAGGCAGATGTTGATAAAGAGAGCGGTCTATGCCCGGTGTGGCGGGATCATGAAAAAAACCAGGCAATAAGATGACCCCGCCTTGCACATAGGGGGCATGTGAAGCATCTTCGGCAACCAGCATCTGTGTTTTATCAGGTAAGGCGAGCATCTGCAGTTTACCTCCTTCGCGCCAGTGCTTAAGCAAGTCCGAGGATCGTTGCGCTTCCGTGGGAAGGGGGGAGGCGGCAAGTGCTGCGGTCGTAAGACTCAGCAGCAAGAACTTCCAGACGTGGTAACCGCCAGTGGCGATGATTCTGCTAAAATCGCTGCATTGCCCTCTGAGTGCCTGCCACCATGCTACCGCGCTATGTGATTGCTCCATCGATACTCTCCGCTGATTTTGCCCGACTGGGGGCTGATGTAGAAAAAGTCCTGGCAGCCGGAGCCGATATCGTCCATTTTGATGTGATGGACAACCATTATGTGCCTAATCTTACCGTGGGTCCCATGGTCTGCAAGGCTCTTAGAGATTTTGGTATCCAGGCACCCATTGACGTGCACCTGATGGTGCGGCCTGTGGACGCACTGATCGACGATTTTGCACGGGCAGGAGCCAGCTGGATCAGTTTTCATCCTGAGGCTTCGGATCATGTTGACCGTTCTTTGCAGAAAATTCACGAACATGGCTGTAAGGCTGGTTTGGTACTCAATCCGGCAACTCCCCTGCAATGTCTGGATCATGTCATGCACCGTCTGGATCATATCCTGCTGATGAGCGTTAACCCTGGTTTTGGTGGACAAACCTTTATACCAGAGACCCTGGAAAAACTCCGACGTGTTCGTCAACGTATACAGGCTAGCGGATTTGACATTCGATTACAGGTAGATGGAGGCGTACAGGTTGGAAACATTGCCCAAATTGCAGCCTGCGGCGCTGATACCTTCGTCGCAGGCTCTGCCATTTTTAATGCCACGGACTACCAGGCAGCCATTCAATCTATGCGCTTGGCCATTTCACAAGGCGCTCAGGTCTAGAAGACGCCGTTAACGCCTAGGCCTATTTGCTCCTGATCCTGAATTTGCTAGGCACATACGTCATAGAGGGTATTAAAGGAAGGAGTGCATAATCATAACTAAGCTAGAACAATGGTTTGTTGGCCGGCCTGAGCTGATGATGTTTGATTTGGATGGAACCCTGGTTGACTCGGTCGCTGATGTGGCTGCAGCCATAGACCGAATGCGTCGAGAGATGCATTTGCCTGAACCGGGGCTGGAGCAAGTCAGAAATTGGGTAGGGCGTGGTGCAGAAGCCTTGCTGGATAAAGTGATGGCCGATTGTCCCGGGCAGTTTGCTTTACGGCAAGAAGCTGGCGAGCGTTTTGCCCGTGCTTACCGTGAGGCTGTGCATGTGCATAGTCGTTTGTTTGATGGGGTTGATGCTGCTCTGCAGCTTTTTGCTACATGGTGCCCGCTGGTATGTATTACCAACAAGCCGTGGTGTTTTACTCAACCTTTGCTAGCGTCGTTGGGCCTGGATAAAAGATTTGAGTTGATACTGGCGGGTGATAGCCTCTCGCATAAAAAACCGCATCCCCTTCCTGTTTTGCATGCCCTGCATCATTTTGGAGTTCAACCGGCAAGCGCCTTGATGGTCGGCGATTCACGCCATGATGTAGCTGCAGCTCATGCGGCAGGTGTTCGGTGTATTGCGCTGACCTGGGGTTATAATCATGGAGAACCCATTGAAGATTGTGACCCGGATTGGATTGTCGACGCCTTTGTTGACCTGCTATAGTCAGGCTATGGATTTTAGGGGACATCAGGGTCATGAAGTATCAGGTATCACAGAGACGATGGCGATGGCGTCGGGGCTGATGGCCTTCAGCTGGTTTTGACCATTGATCTTTACGTGAGAGATACGCACATGAATTCTGAACAAATGTCAGATTTTGCCCGCCAGGGATATAATCGCATTCCTGTATTGCGGCCGGTTCTCGTCGATACGGACACAGCGCTTTCCATATACCTCAAACTTGCTCAAGGTCCTTATTCCTACCTGCTCGAGTCGGTGCAAGGGGGTGAAAACTGGGGACGCTACAGCATTATAGGCATGTCCTCAGAGACCGTCTTGACCGCCTATGGCCATCTGGTTCGTATTGAGCATCGTGGTGAGGTAATTGAGCAGCACAAAGCTGAGGATCCCTTGGCTTTTGTGGAGGCTTATGCAGCTCAATTCAAGGTTCCGGAGCTAGAGGGGTTGCCTCGCTTTTGTGGTGGGCTGGTCGGTTATTTTGGCTATGACTGTGTGCGTTACGTCGAAAAGAAACTCAAGGGGGGTGTGCATCCCGATCCTTTGGGTACACCTGACATTCTGCTGATGGTTTCCGAGAACCTGGCGGTTCTTGATAATTTAAGCGGCACCTTGCATCTGGTCACGCATATCGATCCGAATGCGCCAGATGCTGCCAGAGTTGCCCAAGCACAATTGGATAGCATGCAGGCAGCGCTAGCCCAAGCGTTGCCCACCCCCGTGCGTCCGGCACAACCCCTTGCCGCCGATGATGAGCGTTTTGAGTCGGTCATGGGTGAGCAAAGGTTTAAGGATGCGGTGGAAACCATCCGGCAGTATATTCTGGCGGGTGATGTGATGCAGGTGGTGTTATCACAGCGGATGGTAGCTCCGCTTCAGGTCTCTGCGTTGTCAGTGTACCGAGCTTTGCGTCACCTGAATCCATCCCCTTATCTGTTTTACATGCATTGTGGTCACTTTCAGGTCGTTGGTTCATCACCCGAAATTCTGACCAGGGTGGAAGAGGGACAGGTCACCGTCAGGCCGTTGGCCGGAACACGTCCGCGGGGTGTCACGCGCGAGGAAGACCTGGCGCTGGAGAAGGAACTGTTGTCAGATCCCAAAGAAATTGCTGAGCATCTCATGTTGATTGACTTGGGTCGTAATGATGTGGGGCGAATCAGCACGACAGGTTCCGTTAAACTGACGGAAAGTATGGCCATTGAGCGCTATTCCCATGTGATGCATATCGTCTCCAATGTTGAGGGGCAGTTAGCCCCAGCCATGAGCACCATGGATGTTTTACGCGCTACCTTGCCAGCAGGCACGCTTTCCGGGGCACCTAAGGTCAGGGCGATGGAAATTATCGATGAGCTTGAGCCGATCAAGCGCGGTATCTACGGTGGTGCGCTGGGCTACTTGGGTTTTCAGGGGGCTATGGATCTGGCTATCGCCATCCGCACAGCCGTGGTTAAGGAAGGTCGTATTCACATTCAGGCAGGCGCGGGTGTGGTAGCAGATTCGCGACCAGATGCGGAATGGACTGAAACACTGAATAAGGCCAGAGCTCTGTTTAGAGCCGTTGATCTCGCTGCCGCTGCTGAGAAGGAGGAGTAAACATGCTGGTCATGATTGATAATTACGACTCCTTTACCTATAACCTCGTGCAATACTTCGGGGAGTTAGGCACTGAAGTTAAGGTTTTTCGTAATGATGAAGTGACTCTGCACGAGTTGGATGAACTGGCTCCAGACCATGTGGTCATATCACCGGGCCCTTGTTCACCCGATGAGGCAGGCATCTCGATGCAAGTCATCCAGCACTTTGCTGGCCGCGTACCGGTATTAGGCGTTTGTCTGGGACACCAGGCTTTGGGTCAGGTCTTTGGCGGCAAAGTCATTCGTGCCCGTCAGGTGATGCATGGCAAGACCTCAGCTATTCATCATGGAGGTCAGGGTGTGTTTCGGGGTTTGAAAAACCCCCTGACGGCAACTCGTTACCATTCTTTGGTCGTGGAATGGGCAAGTTTGCCAGATTGTCTGGAAGTCACCGCCTGGACCTGTCATCCGGATGGTACTCAGGATGAAATTATGGGTCTGCGTCATAAATCGCTGCCGATTGAAGGTGTACAGTTTCACCCTGAATCCATCCTGACCGAACAAGGGCATGACTTGCTGGGGAATTTCTTACGGAGCGACGCCTGATGAACATGGCTGACGCTTTTAGCAAAATTATTTCCCATCAGGGACTGACAGAAGGGGAGATGGCTGCGCTGATGCGCGGCATCATGACCGGAGAAGCTAGTGCAGCCCAGATCGGTGGCCTGCTGATGGGTTTGGCGGTGAAAGGTGAAACGGTCGATGAAATTACCGGAGCCGCCCAGGTCATGCGTGAGTTGGCAACGCCAGTCGTGGTTGCGCCTGAGTATTTGGTAGATACCTGTGGTACCGGTGGAGATGGTTCTACCAGCTTCAATATTTCAACCACAGCGGCTTTGGTGGTCGCTGCCGCAGGTGGGCGAGTTGCTAAACATGGTAACCGCGCTGTATCAAGTCGTTCAGGCAGTGCGGATGTGCTAGAGGCAGCTGGCGTGAACCTGCAGCTTATGCCCGAGCAGGTTGCGCGTTGTATCGATACGGTAGGCGTAGGTTTTTTGTTTGCACCCCGTCACCATAGTGCCACACGTTATGCGGTAGCTCCTCGTCAGGAGCTAGGTGTGCGTACCATGTTTAATCTCTTGGGCCCCTTGACCAACCCTGCGCGCGCGCCCAATCAGGTCATGGGAGTTTATGCCCAGCGTTGGCTACGTCCTTTGGCTGAAGTGTTGCATCGTTTGGGGTCACGACATGTGATGGTGGTGCATTCCGAAGATGGCATGGATGAAATCAGTATCAGTGCAGCTACCTGGGTAGTCGAAATGCGTGATGGTGCTATTTCCGAATATAAGATAGCGCCTGAAAATTTTGGTTTGTCCCGCGCCGATCGTGGGCAGTTGCATGTCGTCTCCGTTGAAGAAAGTCTGGAGAAAATGAAAAGGGGTCTGCAAGCGGGATCAGGTGCTGTCAGCGATATCGTGGCATTGAATGCAGGCGCAGCCCTGTATGTTAGTGGGGTAACCCGTAGCCTGCATGATGGAGTGAAACTTGCCCAGGATGTGCAGGCTAGCGGTCAGGCGAGTGAAAAGCTGCGCGATCTGGTGGCGTTCACCCAAATTTATGTGGGGCAGTCATGAAGTCAACTCCGACCGTGCTTGATGCCATCCTGCTGGATAAAAAAGCAGAGCTTAGGCAGCGAAAGCAACGACGTTCAACAGCAGCCTTGCTGGCGGGCTTGCCAGAGGCCCCCCAACTCAGAGGCTTTGCCGTAGCCTTACAGCGTAAGGTGACAGCAGGCGGTGCGGCCGTGATTGCTGAAATTAAGAAAGCTTCGCCGTCGCGCGGTGTGATTCGTGATCCGTTCCTACCTGCCGAAATTGCGATGTCTTACGAGCAGGGTGGCGCCAGTTGCTTATCAGTACTCACTGACGAGAAGTATTTTCAGGGAAGTGATGAGTATTTGCTGCAAGCCCGATCTGCCTGTACCTTGCCGGTATTACGCAAGGATTTCATCATAGATCCCTATCAGATCCTTGAGGCAAGGATACTGGGTGCTGACTGTGTCTTATTGATCGCCGCCGCCTTATCGGCTAGTCAGTTGCAAGAGTATTACGACTATGCTCGATCCTTAGGGATTGATGTGCTTGTTGAAGTGCATAATGAGCTTGAGTTACAAAACACCTTGCCACTATCACCTGCCTTGATAGGCATTAACAATCGCAATCTGCATACCTTTAGCGTGAGCTTGGAGGTAACCTTAGAATTACAGCGCTATGTACCGGCCTCATCGCTGCTGGTGACAGAAAGCGGCATCAGCAGCCAGAAAGATGTTAAACGCATGCGTCAGGCCGGGGTACATGCATTTTTGGTGGGTGAGAGCCTGATGCGGGCGGCTGATCCCGGCTCGGCGCTTCAGGCCTTGATCAGTTAGCGCGTACCGTAAACAACCATGGTTTTGCCATGAGCGGTGATCAGCCCTTGTTCTTCCAGGGCTTTGAGCACACGGCCCACCATCTCGCGCGAACAGCCCACCATACGACCAATATCCTGACGTGTAATCCGTATTTGCATGCCATCAGGATGCGTCATGGCATCAGGTTGCTTACATAGATCGAGGAGTGCTCGTGCGACACGTCCAGTCACATCAAGAAAGGCTAAGTCACCTACTTTACGTGTCGTGGCGCGTAGGCGACCAGCCAGTTGGGCAGAAAGGGCAAAGATCATGCCGGCATCCTGACGAGCAAGCTCCTTGAATCGGCTGTAGCTGATTTCAGCGACATCACAGGCCGTTTTGGCGCGTATCCAGGCAGAACGGACGGGCTTTTCTTCAAATAGCCCCATCTCGCCAAAAAAGTCACCTGCATTCAGATAGGCAACAATCATGTCATGTCCGTCCTGATCTTCAATGACGACGGATACGGAGCCACTGACGATGAAGTACAGAGCATCTGAAGCCTCGCCCGCATGGATGATACTGCTGCGCGCAGGGTATCGACGCATGTGACACTGGGCCAAAAAATGTTCAATATGTGGCATGTAGGCGTTGACAGGTAGACGGGCCATGATGCTTCCTGCAGGTGGAGTCTTGAACCGAAACATACACAGTTGTGAGGCAATTGCCAACTCTTGGCATGATTTTGCCTTGCCAGAGCTTAATAGGATAGCCACAATGCCTGTTTTAACATTTCAGGAATGGCTGCATGAAAGCGAGAATCAAGTGGGTTGAAGAGGTTACCTTCATGGCAGAGTCGGGCAGCGGGCATGCTGTGGTGGTCGATGGTCCTCCTGATCATGGTGGCCGCAATCTAGGGCCACGTCCGATGGAGTTGTTATTGATGGGACTGGGTGCCTGCAGCTCTTTCGATGTGGTGAGTATCCTGAAGAAATCAAGACAACAGGTTGTCAGCTGCGAGGCTGTGCTTGATGCCACGCGTGCGGATGCTGTGCCTGCTGTATTTACGACCATACACTTGCATTTTATCGTCAAGGGGCATGCTCTGAAACAGCAAGCCGTAGAACGTGCGGTTGAGTTGTCTGCTGAAAAATACTGTTCAGCCTCTATTATGTTGGTACAGGCGGGTGTAAAAATAACCCATGACGTGACGCTGATCGATTTGGATGCCCAATAAGAGGGAATCGACCTATGGTGATGACGGGCAGGGCTCGAGCACAACTGATGCGTGCTCAGGTTGACGAGCTTCATCCCACACAGCTTACCGTGGGTAAGTATGAAGTGGCTGTCAAGCGCAAAGCTTTGGCTACTTTAAGTCATGACGAGCGAAATCACATGGTTGAGAGCCATTGGTTTCCTGGGGTGATAGGTCCAGGAAACCGCCCTTATATCGTGGATCATCACCACTTGGGCCTGGCTCTGCATGAGGAAGGTATTCACAGCGTCTGGATCATGGTGCTCAAGGATTTACGCGAGTTACCTCTCAAGAATTTCTGGGTGGTGATGGATCATCACCATTGGGCGCATCCCTATGACCATCAGGGCATACGCCGCGACTTTGCCTCGATACCCGGTCACTTAAGTCACTTGCAAGATGATCCTTACCGCAGCCTTGCTGGAGAGGTACGCCATGCGGGTGGCTTTGCCAAGGATGTTACGCCATTTGCTGAATTTCTCTGGGCTGACTACTTCAGGTCGCGTATCCCTTTGGAGTTGGTGCAGGAACATTTTAACCATGCTTTGAAAAAAGCATTAACTTGGGCTTCCTCCCAAGAGGCCCATTATCTGCCAGGCTGGTCGGGATCACTGGAACCTGGAACATGACTGTGTCCGTTTCGTCCCCCCAAGGAGCTGCCCTGACAGCGAACTTAATTGCAGGATTGGCAATCGCAGGATTGTTGCTGCCTGAAGCCGTGGCTTATTCCAGTATTGCACACATGCCTCCCCAGATGGGGGTTATCGCCCTGTTTGCAGGTTTGGTTGCGTATGGGTTGATAGGCAAGAGTCGTTTTGCCATAGTTTCGGCAACCTCTTCATCGGCTGCAGTGATGGCGGCTGCAACCTTAGGCCTGGCCCCTGATGATGCCACCCTGAGAGTTGCGTTGAGCCTGGGTCTGGTCTTAGTCACGGGTGTTTTTTTTATCCTAGCGGGTCTGGCTAGACTGGGCGATATGACGACCTTTATTGCCAAGCCAGTCTTGCGCGGTTTTGCGTTTGGACTGGCCGTCGTCATTATTGTCAAACAGATTGCCTCTATGGTCGGTATTCACCCTCAGCATGAGGATATCCTTCGCTTTATCTATGGGCTTTGCAGTCAATGGGCAGACTGGAATGTGACGGGGCTACTGATCGGTGTGGTTTCCTGGTTGTTGCTCAGTCTGTTAAGTCGTATTCCGAACATGCCAGCTAGTTTGGTGGTGATTGCCTTAGGTATAGGCTTAAGCCACGAGGTTAACTTGGGGCACTATGGTGTACCTTTAGTGGGCCGACTAGATTTAAATCTGTCTTGGCCGCATCTGCCGGTATTGACTCGAGATCAATGGGGACGCTTGCTGGAACTGGGTTTTGCTATGGTGATGATCCTTTATGCCGAGTCCTACGGATCCATTCGGGGATTTGCCGTCAAACATGGAGATCCATTTACGCCCAACCGTGACCTGATTGCCTTAGGTGTTGCCAACGTATGCTCAGGCTTGTTTCAAGGTATGCCCGTGGGCGCTGGATATTCCGGCACATCAGCCAATGAAGCGGCCGGAGCGACTTCAAGACTGGCTGGGTTGATGGCTGCAGCCGGCTTAGCCTTGATGGTGTTAACGGTATTACCAGCGATAGCGCTGACACCACACCCGGTGCTGGCTGCTATCGTCGTTCATGTCTTGGGACATACGCTCAATCCTGCCGTCTTTCGTCCCTATTTTCACTGGCGGCGAGACCGCGCTATCATTTTTGCTGCGATATTCAGTGTGCTGATGCTGGGGGTGCTTGACGGCTTACTGGCTGCCATAGGCATCAGCCTGATGTTAACCTTGCGCCGTTTTTCAGAATCTAATCTGCAGATTCTAGGGCGACTCGGTGAGGGCCATGATTTTGTGTCTATGGCCGCACATCCTCAGGCTCAGTCCATTCCCGGTATTCTGATTTTGCGCCCGAATGAACCCATTTTCTTTGCTAATGCGGATAGGATACTGTTACAAGCCATGCATTTATCGGAGGTGGCAGGAAGTCGGGTGCATACGGTTATCGTCAGTCTGGAAGAATCGTTTGATCTTGATAGCACCAGTCTGGAAGCCTTGCAGGATTTTAATAAGACTTTATTGGATCAGGGACAACGTTTGATCCTGGCCCGTCTTAAGGATAGTGCTCTGCAGGTCCTGCAGAGGATAACACCAGCTTTGCCGCCAGAGAGCTTATGTGGATTAAGTGTGGATGATGCGGTGAGGTTGGCTACTCTCCCACAGTCGCTAAGTAAGCAAGAGCAGTTAAGTTGATGGTTCTATTTTCACGGTTGATGATGGTTTGCTGGCGTATAGGGGAGGACAAGCAAAACGCTCGCTGCTGATTTTGCGGCGGGCGTCTGGTTTATAGTATTTCAGAGGGGTTCTGTGTCCTTGACGATCTTGTTTTTCTTGAGTTTCTTCTTCATGCCAGTCTCCCGCTGGTACGCCTGATGGCCGTTGTCTCTGCCGGAGCAAACACCTGTAGATATAACTTCTCATCCAGCACAGCCTGATTCTGCCGTGCAGCTGTGGCTAGCAACTCAGCCGCCAGGATAGTGAGAATGCGATAGTTGCCGGCGGCATGGTCAAGTCATCGCAACTTAAGCGTGTGTTGGTGGATAAGGGATACCGTGGTGTCACTATCCCGGGGGTTGAGATACTTCACCCTGGCAAGCTGCGCAGCTTGACACCCTTACAACGCAAGATGATGAAACGACGATCTGTCGTTGAACCTGTGATTGGACATCTCAAGGATGACAGTAGGATGCGACGTTGCTGGCTGAAAGGTGCTATAGGCGATGCCATTCATGCCGTGTTGTGTGCAGCAGGCTACAACCTAAGGTTCTTGCTACGGATGATCCGGTTTTTTTGTGCCTGGATTTTATGGCTGACCGTAGGGGCTCATTCACAGCTATCTGTACGAAAATACCCAAGGCTTACTTGGGGTGGCGTCAATGTTAGAGCAAATATACCCCATGGGGTATATTGACGTGACGTCATTTGAATTTTTCAGGACCGACTCAGTACGTTTGATGATCTGGTGACCTCCCTGCAAAAGCGTGGGAAGATGCAGCAGAAAGCAGCTTATCGCTTGCACCGAGCACATCACACGCTGATGCTATTGGGATGACAATACAATAATTACATGTATTCAAGTGCATTCGGCGTTTAATAAATGACATTCAGGATTTTTTCCTCAAGAAAACCTTTTCTGCATTTTTTCCCAAAAAAAGGTCTTTAACTTTTTCGTCAAGCCCGATCTGGTGCAGACCATCCAATGCCTTTGCTGGTGTGATCATGGGGTAATTCGTGCCAAACATGACTTTATGTCGTCCGTGGCTTTTCATGTACTCGACTAGAGTTGGAGGATATCGGTCAACTGTGTACGCTGATGTATCGATATATATATTTTCGTGTTTGGTTGCAACCGCAATAGCTTCATCAGTCCATGGATATCCGATGTGACCTCCAACAATGACCAGATCAGGAAAATCTAATGCCACCTGATCTAAGTACAAGGGTCTGCCCGGTTCCGAAGGCATGAGAGGACCGGTGTGACCAATTTGGGTACAAAAGGGAATATTAAGATCACAGCAAGCCGTATAGATCGGATAAAACAGACGATCAGTAGGTGGACGCTCAAAAAGCCATGGCAGTACCCGAATTGCTTTAAATCCAAGCTCAAGGACACATCGCCGAATTTCCTTAACAGCTTGCATAGGGCGGGTGATGTCCACCGAGCCCACGCCAATCAGACGATCAGACGCCTGTGCCACAAGTTCAGCAATTTCATCATTAGAGATTAGATAGCGACCGGGTGCAGCCCAAGCTGATATAAGTGATATATTTACATGACCTTGATTCATGGAAGCGATGGTCTCAGAAACGGGAATCTCTGCTTGCAAAAGAGGTATTTTTGTCCATCTTCGTAAAGAATTAAATATGGGATCGTTCGTGTGGCGTATCGTAGGGTGCTGTGCCCATACATCGATAATCATGCTGAACTCTCCTGCTCGTTTCGAAGTGCTGCCCAAAGGGCGTCTGAAAGTGGAGTAATGTGACGCTTTAGTTTTTCTGGAATGGTGTTTTCGAGCCAAGCACGAGATAGAACCAGAGTTGAACCTTGCAATAGGGCAATGCACGTAGAAATTGGTTGTGATCTCAATTTTCCTGCTTGCATGTGGAGAGTAAGCCATTCGCCTATGACTCGATAGGTATGGTGGTTAGCCATGCGTATGGATGTTGTATGACTGGTTCCCCAGTCAGGGAGATCTCGCTCAAAAAGAAACCGGGCAAGCAGAACATGGCTCTCTACCCAGTCAAAGTGGTAACGAACCAATGTATGGATGCCTGCATGGGCATCCAATTTTGGCGTGGACAAGGCATTGAGCAGGCCGCTTTGGTACTGAAGGATGCTTTCTAGGTATAAGGTTGCCCCCAACGTCTCCTTATTGGGAAAAAAGTGAAAAAGACTGCCATTGCTAATGCCTGCCTTTTCGCGGATTGCTTGCATGGTTGTAGAGGCATACCCATTTTCCCCAAAGACAGAGAGCGCTGCTAACAGAATATTACTTCGAGTAGTCATCACCAATTGCCTGATAGAGTATGAATCTAGAGTAGTACTCTAGGCAAGATGTTGCCACCACGTCAATCATTATTTACCACACGTTTTTAATGTAACCCCAGCACAGTTTTTGTTTTGGAGAACCCCATGAGTAAACACCTGCGCGAGTTTCAGGCCTGTCAATCAGACAGGCGGGGAAATTGGCAAATTAATCGAGCATCTGGTCGCGCTACAACGGCATCTTCAACATCACATGCCCCGTTCGTCTACACCGTGGACCTGAAAAACATTCTTAGCCAAATCAATGCCTACTGTTGTAATCTTCATGATGTCGCCCTCTCTTCGTTTGTTGTTTCAACAACCTAACTTTGGCACATCGATGCCGTTTCAGGAAGAGGGCGACCATACCATCAGGGACCGCGTAAGCGGCAGCCCTCGGCTGAGGGAGGGGAGGATGTCAGTTGTCATTGTTTTGTTCAGTTTTTCGTAATTCTGACTCTGCCAATTCCCACGGTAAGCGCCGGCCGTAGGCTTGCATGCGCTGATATGCGCCGCGCGCCACGTGTACGCTGATCTTGCCGGTTCGCACCATTTCATTCACCAGCCATAGCGTGCCACGTACCTCGACGTTTTCATTTTTGGCGGCAAGTTTCAGATCCCTGTCACCGGTGAGGAGCGGGCATACTTCTTTGGCTGCCAGAACCAGTGCGAACAAGTCGTTGCGGCCAGGACGTGGATATCGGGCTGCTAGTTGAATGACCTGCTTAACCATTGCCTCATCAAATTCACGTGCTACGAGACCCATATCCAGCATGTAGTTATGCCGTTCCTCCAGTTCCTCATAGAATAGCACGTCGGGAACCGCAAATTGATATTCGAGACTGAACAGTGGCGCGACGAGTCCGCCAATCTCGATATCAATCAGGATGTTGGCATCACTGATGAGCAGCAACATCGCTGCCCTCCAGGGCTCGAATCCTTTGGAAGGATGTAAGCGATATTCGCATTAGCTCCGCTGCCTTTGATTCTCCGATGTAGTCTTCCGCCAGCGCATGAAAAACCATCTGCTCAAACACATGAGATTTCTCCGCTGGGCACTGGCGCCCTGGCTCAGTTAGATGCCACCCTTTAATACGGAACAACTTGGCCTGCTCGTCTCGCCAAGCTGGCGTGACAATGCCCAGATCGCGCACCCGATAGAGAATGCCGGCCATGCTCAGGCCGAATTCTTCCTTTAAGAGCGATAGCTCTTTCGGCTCGATGCAATTGCGATGCGTCCCCAACTCTTGCTCCACGGATTTCCGAGGGATTAGGAAAGCGCCAGCAAAACGATCACAGGCAACTTCTTCGTCAATTCCGGCGGCCAGGCGGTCAGCCATCATCAGATGCCCCAACTCATGGGCGAGCGTAAAACGCTGGCGGTCGCCGGGCCAGTTGCTACCAACGACGATAATGGGCATCTGATTGACAGACGCGGCCAAACCATCGAATTTCGGATCGGTGTTGGCATCGATCATGAAAACGCGGATGCCATGCGTTTCCAGAACATCGATCAAATCTGGAATTGGGTCATAGCCCAGGTCCCACGCCTTACGAACCAGCTCGACGATATTTTCAATCTGGGATAAATCCGTAATCTGTGCCGGCAATGCGCTGACCGGTGCAAATGGCACAACAGGGGGCGTTGGGAATAGGTTTTCCAACTCGATCCGACGCTCGATCTGGTCAATGACTTCGTGCTCGATGGCCTCGAGTCGTTTTTTGGGCAACGTGCTGCGCTTGCGGTATTCGATTCGATCAAGCGCCACCGTTTCAGGACGGAAGAAATACTCGGTGCGCACATTGAGAGCGCGCGCGAGTTTGAGCAGCGTGGTCGACGTGGGCGTCGACATTTCATCTTCGTATTTCTTGATAGCAGCGTGCGTCAGTCCAATCTTGTCGCCCAGATCACGCAGCGACAACCCAGCAGCCTTTCGAGCCCGGTACAGCCGTTGACCGATCATGACAGCATCTCCTTTTGGAGTTTACATTTTATTTAAGTATAGTAAATTTTGTAAACCGCAGTCTAGACCCATCTGCGATTTTCTGAGCAGGAGCAGTTAAGTTGATGGTTTTGTTTTCATGGTTGATGATGGTTTGCTGGCGTATAGGGGAGGACAAGCAAAACGCTCGCTGCTGATTTTGCGGCGGGCGTCTGGTTTATAGTATTTCAGAGGGGTTCTGTGTCCTTGACGATCTTGTTTTTCTTGCGTTTCTTCTTCATGCCAGTCTCCCGCTGGTACGCCTGATGGCCGTTGTCTCTGCCGGAGCAAACACCTGTAGATATAACTTCTCATCCAGCACAGCCTGATTCTGCCGTGCAGCTGTGGCTAGCAAC
>JAJZHP010000064.1 GCA_021804355.1 Pseudomonadota bacterium
CATGCCACTGATCCAGTCCTGACAGGAAAACATCATGCACTCTAAAGCCCAATCTCTCATGAAAGCTCACACTGAATTTTTGCTGGCACGCTGCTCAGTGCAAGAGCTGCCAGCCACCTTGCAGACAGAAATCTCTTTGTTGATAGCTCATCTTTCTCAACGCAAACTCCATGAACTTGTAGATCATGCCCAGGTGCTAAGGCTGCTACAGCAAGAATTGCTTCAGCGACAACCCGCGCCGGGGCTGCGCAATCAATTAAAAGCCTCGATTCAGCGACTGCTGCATAACCCCATACTCAACCAGACAGAAATCGGCATGATACTGGGGGACGAGGATGCGGAACGTGTCATGAATACGCTGCTAAAACATGAGGACCTGCGTAAAGATATCGTTCATAGCCTGCTAGCCAGCCCCGTTTATAGCGATGTCCTTTCCGACTTACTCTACCACAGCATTAAAGACTATCTTCTTGAGGAAAATGTGCTTACCAAGAAAGTGCCTGGTATGGCATCGCTGATGAAAATAGGCAAAGGCATGGTAGAGCGTATGGGTAATCTGGAAGAAAGTTTCGAGAAGACCATCAAACAGTATATACGCAAGAATATCCGGGCTTCCGTCGAACTCAGTGAACAACTCATCGACAAGGCCTTTCAAGGCCCCCGCTTACGGGAAGCCTTACGCGATGCTCTGGGACAACTACGCCAACAAAAAATTGCACTAATCGGCCAGCATATTCAAAGCCATGATATTGAGGAAGGCGAAGAAATCCTGAATTCACTATGGAATCGCTGGCGCGAAACCCCAACTGCATCAGCCGTGCTTGAGGACCTTGTACAACACTGGTTTGAGTTACATACTGACCAAACATTGGGTCAACTGCTGGTCGAACTTGACTTTGATGTCCTGGATTTTAGTCGTGAACTGGAGTCTGCAGCCTCTCCCGTGATTAGCCTTTTACGCGACAATGGGTACCTGCAAAGTCGTATTGAAAGTCACCTTCAACCGTTCTACGCTTCAGACGCTGTGCACGCGCTTTTAGGACCTGAATAAAATGACGACACTCGTTGAATTACTTGGCCAAATTCGAGAACAGCCATCCCAGCATCTTGAGGGCGACCATGAAGAGGCTGAGCATGATGCTCTCCTGATGGATGAAATGGATCTCGAAGACGGCTTCGAAGAGGATAATCTGGATGACGAGTGACCTGGACCTGAAGCATGTACGCAAGGAATACTGCAAACAGGAGCTTGACCCTAAAGCCTGTCACGCTGATCCTTTAATCCAACTGCATGCCTGGTTACAGGAAGCTATTTCGGCTCAAGTCAATGAACCTAATGCCATGAACCTGGCAACGCTGGATGCCTCAGGCCGACCCAGTGCACGAATGGTGCTTTGCAAAGGCATTGAACAGGGCCAAGTCATTTTTTACAGCAACTATGATAGTCGCAAAGGTGAGCAGCTGGCGCATTGCCATGCTGCTGCCCTAACTTTTTTCTGGGCTGAACTTGAGCGCCAAGTTCGTGTCGAGGGTTGGGTCAGCCGTCTGCCAGCCCCAGTATCTGACGAATACTTTGCCTCACGCCCCTATGCCAGTCGCATTGGAGCTTGGGCATCGCTGCAAAGCCAGCCCATGGACAGCAAAGCCACACTCATCGGACGTGCAACTAAATTTGGTTTGCAGTATCCCCTCAAAGTGCCTCGCCCCCCTACTTGGGGCGGATATGGACTGCTCCCTGACCGTATCGAGTTTTGGCAAGGCAGACCCAGCCGCTTACATGACCGCCTGCTTTACTTGAAAAACGACACCTCGTGGGTCACGCAACGCCTCTATCCTTAATGAAGACTTTTGGAACGCCATAGCCTCTTTCACTACGCCCCTGCTGGCCGGATTATGCTACTCTTGCCAACATGTCCCTCAAGAGAATTGCTGTCATGGCTAGGGATAGACTGCTTGCAGAGGTGCTCTATCAGGATGAAATGCATGTATGCCTCTGCTTTCATGAACTGATGCCCCGTGAAACCATGCCCAGTAATCAGTGCATGATCATACATCGTGGCCACGCAGCTATCATGGATCCAGGCGGCGACCTGAATTTTAAGACTCTGTTACAAGCTGTCAGTCATCGTATCGACCTGGCCCATCTGGATTTTATACTGGCCTCTCATCAAGATCCTGACATCATTACCTCGTTGGCTCATGCATACCCAAGCCCAGGTAGTCATCCCCAGTGTATGGGCCCGATTTTTACCTCATCTGGTCTCAGGGATCATCACGGATCATCTCAGCGTACAGGTATCCGACCGTCTTATAGCTCTGCCCGATCAAGGGGGGCGTTTATCGCTGAGTGACTGTGAAATTATCGCATTGCCGGCTCACTTTCTTCACTCCGTGGGAAACTTCAGTTTCTATGATCCGCATGCCCGTATTTTGTTCAGTGGCGATATCGGTTCTAGCACGGACAACCCTACTTCCATGTTTGTTCAAGATTTTGAAGCTCATACGACAGCCATGACACCTTTTCATCAACGCTATATGTGTTCGAATCAGGCAGCTCGCCACTGGGTCGCCTTGGTCAGACAACTGGATGTCACTATGATGATACCGCAGCACGGGCCTGGGTTTTCAGGGCCGGCCATGGTTGAGAATTTTTTGAGCTGGTTTGAGCAGCTACCGGTTGGGCTCGATCTCATAGATGCTCATCTCTATCAGGTCCCGGTATAAATCTGGCGACAATTTTAGGTAAAGCCTAAAAAAACTGACTACACTGATGCTATCTCAGGCCCGATAACGACTATGAGCCCGGAAGAAGATATACTTTTTTTAACTGACAACGATGACTACCCAGTAGCAGGAAATTCGAGCAACTGGCGTATTCTTGTGGTGGACGATGATGCTGAAGTCCATCAGGTAACACGCTTGGTTTTGGGGAATACCCTAATTCTGGGGTGTGGGTTGGATATCGTTGACACGTATTCTATGGCTGAAACCAAACAGGTTCTTCAGAAGGACAGGGATTTTGCTGTTGTTCTGCTTGACGTCGTGATGGAAACGCCTGATGCAGGCCTTGAACTCATAGACGTGATTCGCAATGAGCTAGGCATGACGAATGTGCGTATCATCTTGCGCACCGGGCAACCAGGTTATGCTCCTGAGCTCGAAGTATTTTCTCGCTATGACATCAATGATTATCACGCCAAAACCGAGTTGACCCATGCGCGGCTTATGACGGCCATGACTTCAGCCTTGCGCGCATATCAGCAGATACAAACCAACAGCGAAAGTCGCGACTTAATGACGCGCATTGCCGTGGCATCAGCCACGCTGAGTGAACATCACACACCCAGCTCGCTCGCGCTACAAACATTGGTAGCTCTGGTTGATATTTTTCAGTGTCCGGTTTCCGGACTATTTGCCACGCAACAGCAATGCTGGATTGATGAATCCGAGCATAGTACCGCTGAACCCGTCGACCCTGAAGATATTAACACTGAGCTTACGCTTGCGCCCCATGCCGTCAGTGAACTAAGGCCCTTTAATGCATTGTGTGAAGTCACGGAACCTAGCTCACTGGATTCGACCCAGGCTTTAAATCGCATGGAGCTTAATATCATCGCAGGCACAGGTCGGTTCAGGCACTTGGATGGACAAGCCCTAACCAGCCTTGATCAGGATGATATCGATCTGGTCAATCGCAGCCTACATAGCGCTCAGGATGTTTTTTCTTCTCGTCGAGCTGCCCTTTATCTCTATGGCGATTTTGTTGTTGCCGTTGTCTTGATTGAGTTTGAGGCTGATTTAGAACCTTTGCAGCAACAGGGCTTACAGCTATTTTCTGCGAATCTTGCCTCTGCCTACGCTAGTGCCAATCTTTTTGAAAAGCTACGAAATAATGCAGATCTTGACCTGCTGACACGGCTGTCAAACCGTCAGTGCTTCATTCGAGAGCTAGATGCCCTCTCCGTTGGCAATCCCATCGGCAAAGCGCTGGCTGTCTTGGATATTGATCATTTTGCAGATCTCAATGATGGTCTTGGCCAAGAAGCTGGAGACAGCTTATTGCGTACGGTAGCTGAGCGTTTAGTCGATGCCCTGCCCGATTGCCATGTTGCCCGTTTGGGCGGTGATGTTTTTGCGGTAGCTGGACCTGAGAGCCTTATAAACCCGCTAAGCCTGCGTCGTTTATTCGACTCTCCCTGTAAAGTCGATGACAATTTCATTCCCGTCAATGTCACCCTCGGTTTTTGTCGTTTGGCTGACACCGAAAGCAATGGCTTGCACCTCCTTAAAGCCGCCAATATCGCCCTGAATCTTGCCAAAAAGAGCAAAGTTTCTCATCACGAGTATTTCCAGCCAGATATGGAGGACAATACTCGCTGGCGGCTGAAAGTCATACGTGAATTACGCCGTGATTTTGATCTTGAAAAACTGGAAGTCTGGTTCCAGCCACAAGTGAGCCTGGCTACTGGCAAAGTCAATGGCATGGAGGCTCTGGTTCGCTGGCCGGATGACCGGGGTGGCTTTGTATACTCTCCGGGTGAATTTATACCGCTGGCTGAATACTCGGGCCTGATTGTTGAAATTGGACAATGGGTCCTGGAAAAATCTGCAGCCACCCTGCTGCAACTAACAGCAGAAGGATTTTCCCCGGGGCGGGTAGCCGTCAATGTCAGTATGCCTCAGTTTCGCACATCAAGCTTCGTCAATGATGTTGCTGAAGTGATCCTATGCAGCGGCCTCCCTGCCAGCTGCCTGGAACTTGAGATAACCGAAAGCATAGCCATGGACGAACCCAAAGTTGTACAAAAAAGCTTTCATGCCCTTAAGGAAATGGGCGTACGCCTGGCCATCGATGACTTCGGGACCGGTTACTCCTCCATGGGCCATCTGCGTGCACTGCCTATAGATACCATCAAAATTGATCAGATGTTTGTGCGCGAAATAGCCCATGGGCAAAGCGTGTTTGCAGAGACCATCATCGCTCTGAGTAAGCGACTCGGCGTGGAGACCATTGCCGAAGGTGTCGAGACTCAGGAACAAGCGGAATTTCTGTTGCAACAAGGCTGCAAGGATGCTCAAGGCTGGCTTTACGCCAAGGCCATGCCCCTGACTGAGCTGCGCAAGTGGCTACAGAATAACCTTCAAAAAACCTGATATGACCATCTCTTCTAGCCTTCCTCCCATGTTGACCATGATGCATGATCTGGTGGGACTGCCTTCCGTCAGCTCATCACACCCTCAATTCGACATGAGCAATCTGGAAGTTGTCCATACGCTGGCCAATTGGGCTGAATCTCTGGGTTTTCAGTGTGAAATCATGCCCGTCAGCCCAGGAAAATATAATCTGCTTGCTACTTGTGGTCAGGGGCAAGGAGGGCTGCTGCTGTCAGGCCATACCGATACCGTTCCCTACGATAATCAAGGGTGGTTATCCGACCCTTTTAAACTGATACAACGTGCAGACAAGCTGGTCGGTCTGGGTATAGCCGACATGAAATGTTTCTTTGCCATGGCTTTGCATGCAGCGGCAAAATTTAAGCCCGAGCAATTTAAATCGCCCCTCATGTTGTTAGCAACCTGTGATGAAGAGAGTTCCATGCGCGGTGCTCAGTCCTTACGCCAGGACCAGTTCTTAGGCATAGCTCAAGCGGTCATCGGCGAGCCCACCGGACTCCGACCCGTACGTATGCATAAGGGCATATTAATGTGCCGTCTTCGCGTGCAAGGACAAAGTGGGCACAGTTCAAACCCTGAGCTTGGCCATAACGCCCTGGAAGCCATGCACTATATGATGCAGTCCCTGCTGGACTACCGGGCACATATGCAGCAAACGTATCAGCACCCTTTATTCACGGTCCCCTACCCCACGCTGAATCTTGGATGCCTGCATGGTGGCGATAATCCCAACCGTATATGTGCAGATTGTGAACTGCAGTTTGATCTTCGTCCTTTGCCTGGCATGGACACCCAGGCTCTACTCCAAACTCTACAGAGCCAAATCTCTCTTGTGGCAGAGCAACACCAGGTCCAGGCCACCCTTGAGCCTCTCTTTTCAGGAACACCTGCATTTTCCTGCCGCGAGGATGCAGCTATCATACAGGCCTGCATACGTCTGACGGGGTCTGACGCCTGTGCCGTGAGCTATGCGACGGAAGCGCCCTACCTCAGTGCGTTGGGTCTGGATACGGTCATTCTCGGCGCCGGGGATATCGATTGCGCGCATCAGCCCAACGAGTATCTAGATCTGGAACGTATTGCACCTATGACCCAGATGCTGGAACAACTCATCCGCCAATTTTGTCTGCTTTCAAGTGAGGAGCTTTCACCTTCAGGCAAGTCAGCATAGAATGTTATATCGCCTACATGGAATAAATCACGGTGCCGGACAATTTAAGCCCTTCGTTAGAAGCCATGACGGAACAGTATGTGCACTGGTTCCGTAATTCAGCGCCTTATATCAACGCTCATCGCGGCAAGACATTTGTGCTGCTCTTTGGTGGCGAGGCTGTTAATGATGACAGTTTCAACCACACGGTGCATGACATTGCTCTTTTACACTCTTTGGGTATCAAGTTGGTATTGGTGCACGGCGCTCGCCCGCAAATTGATGAAAATCTTCTTGAATATGGGCTAAGTACACCGTTTCAGCAGGGTGTCCGTATCACCACCCGAGAATCCTTACGATGTGTGCTTGATGCGGTTGGATCTGTTCGTATTCAGATTGAGGGGCTACTTTCCATGGGGCTGGCCAACTCCCCCATGTACGGAGCACGCATTGATGCGGTCTCTGGTAATTTTGTCACCGCGCGACCCTACGGCGTTCGTGACGGTATTGACTATTGTTTAACTGGGGAAGTTCGATCGATCGATGTCGATGCCATACAGAAACAACTGGATAACCGCCATATAGCTATTCTGGGCCCCATGGGTTATTCCCCCACCGGTGAAGTGTTCAATCTGTTAGCAGAAGACGTTGCTGTGCATGTTGCGCAAGCCTTACAGGCCGATAAACTGATTTGCCTCTCTGAATTTGATGGTTTGGAAAAAGACCATCATTTATTGCGTGAACTGATACCTAATGAAGTTGATCAGTACCTCCGTGACAAAACTTTAGACAATGAACTGCTGCGTTACCTGAATGCCGCTCGCGCTGCATGCCGAGGAGGAGTACGTCGCATTCATATTGTGTCTTATCGTCGTGATGGCGCCTTGCTACAGGAGCTATTCACCCGGGATGGTTCAGGTACCCTGATCACTCAGGATCCCTATGAAGAAATTCGTTCAGCCGAAATTGAGGATATTGGTGGCCTGCTGGAATTATTACGCCCGATGGAGGAAGAGGGCATTTTAGTTCGCCGTTCTCGCGAAAAACTGGAAAATGAAATCAACCAGTTTGTCATTATTGAACGTGATGGCATGATCGTGGGATGCGGGGCTCTTTACCCATTACCGCAGGATGAAGGTCAGGATAGTTCAGGAGAAATTGCCTGCCTTGCCATACACCCCAATTACCGCCGCTCATCACGCGGTTCAGAGCTTCTTGATTTTCTGGAAAAACGCGCCAGCACGCGAGGATTGAAACGGCTTTTTGTGCTCACGACCCGAACAGCACACTGGTTTATGGAACACGGCTTTGAGGCAGCCAGTGTTGATGATCTGCCAACTTCCCGGGTTGCTCTCTACAATTTACAAAGAAATTCACTGGTATTCAGCAAACGAATTTAGCGCTTCTCCCAACCATCATAATTATATGGAGTTTTGCATGTCGTTAATTTTTTCACTGCGCAGGCTATGTGGTGCTTTGTCGCTGCTCTGCCTGACTTCTTTGTATGCTTATTCGGATCCACAAACCGATGCCATCGCCGCTGCAGGTTGGCACCTGGCTAGAAATGACCACATTCATCACATTCAAGCTTACCTGCGACAGGATCCAGGCAAGCGATTAAAAAGTTTTCTTATCGAAGCTGATTTCAGCGCTCCTCCAGAGGCTGTAGGCGCTGTGCTCATTGATTTTGACCACTTTTGTGACTGGATCTACCGCTGCGGCGAAGCTCATGTCTTGCATCGAATTTCTGATACCGAATATCAGATCTACATCATACATAATGCCCCCTATGGCATCACAGACCGCGATACTATCATTCACGGCGTCGCCTACCGCGATAATCAACGTCATGCCGTCATCGTGAAAACCTGGGAAGAACAACATCTTATACCTGACCAGCCGCATTATGTACGCATGATCAACGAAGAACTGGAGTGGATATTTACGCCAGGACCTCATGGCGTAACTCACTTGGAACTGGTGGGCTATGCCGATCCAGGCGGATGGATTCCGCGCTGGATCGATAATCTGGTGCAGTTGGATGCTCCTTATTATTCTGTACGCGGCATGTTACGCATGCTGAAAAAATCCGAATATAACGATAACACCAAGCTTCCTGATGCCGTACAAAACCTATGGCATGGCTTGGTACAACCATGACGATGAGAGCATTTCCATGAGTGATCACGATATCCGTAAGTACTCCTCCCAAGTAGTGGATGGCATTGAAGCTGCCCCCGGGCGAGCTATGTTGAGGGCTGTCGGTTTTACCGATGAAGATTTCCTCAAACCACAGATAGGCATAGCCTCTACCTGGGCGATGGTAACACCTTGCAATATGCACATTGATCGCCTGGCTCGTGAGGCTGAGCAAGGTACGACCGAGGCCGGTGGCAAACCCGTCATTTTCAATACCATTACGATATCCGATGGCATTGCTAACGGCACCGAGGGAATGAAGTACTCTCTGGTATCCCGCGAGATCATTGCAGACTCGATAGAAGCCGTGGCCGGATGCGAAGGCTTCGATGGATTAATCGCTATCGGCGGATGCGATAAAAACATGCCTGGATGCATCATGGGCATGGCACGGCTTAACCGTCCTTCTGTTTTTGTGTACGGAGGCACGATACAGCCAGGCCAAGGCCACACCGACATCATTTCAGTGTTTGAAGCGGTAGGTCAACATGCTCGCGGCGAACTCAACAGCATACAGGTTAAACAAATTGAAGAGGTCGCTATCCCGGGACCTGGCTCCTGCGGAGGCATGTACACAGCCAATACCATGGCCTCGGCAATTGAAGCTCTGGGTATGTCATTACCGGGTTCCAGTGCTCAGGATGCTATTTCCGCGGCCAAAACCAGTGACTGTCAACGCGCGGGCGCTGCGGTGATGAATTTGCTACGACTTGACATCAAACCCAGCGATATCATGACTCGCAAGGCTTTTGAAAATGCCATACGAGTCGTCATCGCTCTGGGTGGCTCAACGAATGCCGTCTTGCACTTGCTCGCCATGGCGCATAGTGTCGATATCCCCCTAACGCTGGAAGACTTTGTTGCCCTGGGCAAAAACTCACCCGTTTTGGCTGACCTACGCCCCTCTGGCCGTTACATGATGAGTGAACTGGTGGCTATCGGAGGGATTCAGCCGCTGATGAAGCGCATGTTAAAGCAAGGTTTATTGCACGGCGACTGTCTCACGGTCACAGGTAAAACCCTGGCAGAAAACCTGGCAGAGGTCGAAGATTACCCTGCCGGACAGGACATCATCCGAGATTTTGATCACCCCATCAAAGCGGATTCACATCTGGTAATTTTGCGTGGCAACCTGGCTGAAGAGGGTGCCGTAGCCAAAATCACAGGCAAAGAAGGCTTGCAGTTCTCGGGTAAGGCCAGAGTTTTTGATAGCGAAGAGCTCGCCTTAGCCGGCATACTGGGCAATGAAGTTCAGGCAGGGGATGTCATCGTCATTCGCTACGAAGGGCCTCGCGGTGGCCCAGGTATGCGTGAAATGCTTTCTCCTACGTCAGCCGTGATGGGCAAGGGCTTAGGTAAAAGTGTGGCACTTATCACGGATGGCCGTTTCTCAGGTGGATCGCATGGCTTCGTTGTTGGCCATATTACACCTGAGGCCTATGAAGGCGGCCTCTTGGCACTGGTTGAAAATGGTGATGAGATTTTCATCGATGCATCCACACGATCCCTGCAACTGAAGGTCAGTGATGGAGAAATCTCGCGTCGACGTGCTGCCTGGAAAAAACCTGCTCCTAAGTATCGTCGCGGCGTTTTGGCAAAATATGCGGCAACCGCGACCAGTGCTTCGCTAGGAGCTGTGACCGACAAGCTGGACTAATTAAGATTATCTGCCTGCAAAACCGCCGGTTCTATGCTTGACTATAAATCTATATCCTGCATGGAACTCGGCGACGATGCCGGACATGGCCGCCTCAGAGCAACCCAATTCGCGTTATGTGGTCAGACTATCTTTGCGGGTAGCCTGGGGGATTTGGTTAGCTTGTGTTGCCCTGCTGCTGAGCCTGGAACTTTACCATCGGCGACTAACCCTCTTATCCATACTGGAGATTGTAGGTTCTGTCAGTATCTGCTTCTGGGGCTCACTGTTAGGCCTGTGGTTCTGGCAACGCAGGGAGTTGGCTCTCGCCCTGGATCTCACAAGTACCCTACAACCTTGGGGTCAATATCTCCCCCATGCGTACCTGGATGATGCCCAATTAGCCGTTGCTATTCACGATCTGGGCCATCATTGCTTATATGTAAACGCTCAGATGGCCACGCTGCTGGACTATGAATCATCCCGCTTGCCACACTTAAAGTTTATGGACATTTTCCATCCTGATGACCGCGAGCTCATTACGCAATCCTGGCTAAAGCTGGCCTGTGGAAAAAGCTCATTCGTCAACGTTGAAACTCGATTGCTCAAAGCGGATGGCAGCATTATTGATGCGCAGATTCTGGCTCATCCTCTGCGCAATGATCATGGTGATATTGACACTATCATCAGCTTCACCCTCGACATGAGTGACCGTCGCGCCATGGAACGGCAGGCGCGTACTCAGCAGGATCTCCTGTCGGCCATCATGCAGCATGCCACTGAGGGCTTGCTACTGCTTGACACTGATGGTTGTGTCATTCTGGCTAATCCTGCAGCGACGTCTATGTTTGCTGAAAGCCTATCGTTACCTGGACAGTCGTGGCAGCAATTTATCCATGCCGAATTGGCCGATGACTTGCTGGTACTGGCTGAAACCAAACCTCATCATCCGCACCTTATCAAGCACCATCATCAGGGCCACGAAATACTCCTGGAGATGAATCTGTCACGGCTTGATCTACCTGACCACCCCTGTTTTTGGGTCATGGTACTGCGCGACGTTTCCTCAACAACATCCGCTGAAATGCAATTACGACAAGCTCGCGATAAAGCAGAGTTGGCGCTGCGTAGTCAGGCTGATTTTTTTGCCATGATCTCCCATGAAATTCGTACGCCCATGAATGGGGTGATCGGTACCGCACAACTATTGGCACAAACCCCGCTGCAAGAAGAACAACTTTCTTATGTCCATACCCTGGTCAGTTCAGGTCAGCAACTGCTGGAACTTATCAATGACATCCTGGATATGTCGCGACTTGATGCAGGTAAAATTGAACTGGAACATCTGGATTTTGATCTGCAAAAACTACTTGAAGAAGTTCTGGAGTTGCATCAATCCCGAGTTGCTGACAAGCCTGTGCAATTAAGTCTGCACTGGGCTCCAGGAACACTTTACCTTGTCAAAGGAGATATACAACGTTTACGCCAAATTCTGATGAATCTGGTTAGCAATGCCGTTAAATTCACCCAACAAGGCAGCATTCACCTTGACATTGCGGCCCGACCGCAGGCAAGCCAGCAAGTCAAGTTATCGATCACCGTTGAAGATACTGGCATAGGTATCCCTGAAGAGCATGTGCAAAGGCTCTTTATCAAATTCTCACAGGCAGATGTATCTACAAGCAGACGATTTGGTGGAACGGGGCTGGGATTAGCCATTTGTAAAGCCTTGGTCAGCCTGATGGGTGGGGATATTTGGGTACGGAGTGTCGAGGGACGAGGGTCTGTCTTTGGTTTTTATGTCATGCTTGAACGCAGTACTCATCAGCCCCAAGAATTACCCATGCCTCTTTTGGGAAATGGTGTTTTATGGCTGGTTGATGAGTTAGCTGGGCATCGTGTTCAGGTTCGCGACATGTTCACATCCCCATGGCAGATTCAGGAGTTACGTCATTTGCCTGCTCCACAAGCCCTGCTCGCAAAAGCACAACCCGCCTTAATTCTGATGGATGATACGCTGAACAACCGCCAACAATGGAACGCCTTATGGCCTACATCGCCTCGGCCATGGTGCCTGTTGCTGACCACCACGTGGTCACCGGGGTATGAGCGAGGCTTGATAGAACTTGGTATTCAAGGGTACCTGATTAAGCCCTTACGGGCTGAACACCTGCAAGCAGCTTTACAATGGCTGGACGATGGCTGGACAGGTGAGTGCGTCATTGCTCGTGCCCAACTTGAGCGCCGGCGCATTGAATCAGCGCGCCGACAGCATGAGATCCGACATGTACAGGGTTGGCGAGTGCTTCTGGTCGACGATAACCCTGTCAATCTTATGGTGGCCTCCAAACTGCTACGTAACCTCAATTGTCAGGTTGAAACCTCAAACGATGGCCAAGGTGCCATCCAGCTGGCTGAAAAAAATTCGTATGATCTTATTCTTATGGATTGTCACATGCCTGACATGGATGGTTTCGAAACGACCCGCCAGTTGCGTAAGCTGCCCTGTGGTCAAACTATCCCCATTATTGCGCTGACCGCCAATAACGCCGTAGAGGACAGAGAGCACTGCCTGGCAGCGGGCATGAATGACTTAATCAGCAAACCCCTACGCCCCGGGGCCTTGCAAGAGTTACTTAACATTTACCTGGAGGCCTATGAAGGGTCCCTGACAAGATAAATCGTTTATCACGATTCTTGCTACACTGAAGGCTCATGCCTACTAACATTTTTTATGAATCAACGCTTGAGCATTAAATTCGGATTACCTCGTTCCCTGGCTCGCCAGGTGGCGTTGATGGCGTTTATGTCGCTGACCATGGCCTTACTGGTATTTGGTTGGATGGTTTATCACAAACAGAAAGAAATCAATCAAAGCCTTGCCCAACAACAGGGCATCTTGGTACTGAGCAATTTTGCAACCGCCAGTTCCCCTGCCATAGAAACTGATGATCTGGCTACCCTGCATAACTTAATGCAACGAACCGCTGCCTTTGATCAAGTCAGACAACTGGCCGTCACTGATAATCAAGGTCGGGTCTTGGCTATGATCGACCACCCCGCAGGTTTAATCCCTAGCTTTAACAATAGTATACGAGACTTAACCCTACCCCGTACGGCTGAATTCCATTTGAAAAAAGTGGCTAATAACCTGATCATCTGGGAGCCCGTTGCTGATCAGGGCTGGGTTTACATGGTTTTTGATGATTCTTCACAATCTAATATCTACCTGACCACTCTGCGCAGCCAAATCTGGACCGCTATCCTGTTGGCAGCATTGACCTCCCTTTATTTTCTGATGCTACTCGCCAGGCCACTCAGGCAACTGCAAAAATTGGTCGCCTTTGCCCAAAGCCTGGATGTTTACCAAGGTGAAGCGCAAATCCATATTGATGCATCAACCCAGGAAATACGTGACCTTAACCTGGCCCTGAACCATTCTGCCACTCGCCTTTTTCAGCAAAGCCAGCGTATCTTGCGTTCTGAGGCGCAACATCGCCAAGTGATTCAAGCTATCCGTGAAGTAATCTTTCAGACTGATATACAAGGCCATTGGACCTTTCTAAATCCCGCCTGGGAAGCCATCACGGGATTTGCTGTGGACAAAAGTCTGGGCCAGAATTTCATGCAACATATTCTGAAGGAGGATATCCCCCATATTCAGAGTATGCTTGCTCCTCTGCGTTCATTGCAGATTGAAACTTTACGCTGCGAAGTTCGATTTATCGCCGCTGATCAGCGTATTTGTTGGCTCGACGTATGGATGTCCGTACAACGTAATGAAGCGGGCTGGGTGATAGGAGCAACCGGGACGCTGAATGATATTACGGCCAGAAAAGCTGCTGAGGCCGAACTGATCAGTGCGCGCGATGATGCTCAGGCCGCTACCCGCGCTAAATCAGAATTTCTCGCCACCATGTCTCATGAAATACGCACCCCCATGAACGGCGTCCTGGGTATGGCCCAGTTACTTATTGAAACCCCCATGAGCAACGAACAGAAAGATTATGTTCGTACCATCTATCAATCCGGTCTCGGATTACTGACCATCATCAACGACATACTCGATTTTTCCAAGATTGAAGCGGGCAAGCTCACCATTGAACCAATTGCCTTTGACCTGCTGGTTGCCCTTGAGGAAGTGTGCGAGCTGATGACGCCGCAGGTACAGCAGAAAAAAATTGAACTGATGCTCAGGTACGACCCGCATTGCCCGCGTGACTTGTTGGGTGATACCGGACGCATCCGTCAGATTGCTCTCAACTATCTCAGTAATGCGGTCAAATTTACTGAGCATGGTCATGTCCTCATAGATGT
>JAJZHP010000164.1 GCA_021804355.1 Pseudomonadota bacterium
AGGTTTGCCTTTACCGACCACCAATAACGCCTGCGTACGCCCACTCTGTTGCAAAGCATAGACCCACTCCAGCAAGCTGGCACGTGCCTGATCAAGATTCTGGCCATGCAAGTCCAGCGTAGGGCCGGCTGGCGTGGATCCAAGCGCCAGACCAGATGCTAAAGTTCGTAGTCGCTGGGCAGCGATGCCCGGGCGATGCCAGGAAATAAAATCTTCTCCGTATAAGGGGTGAGCTTCTGCGATGGCATCGGATAAAGGGGTGGTCTGCGAGGTAACTACGCCCGTGGCGCGGGCGTGTCGGCGTTGTTTTTCATCAGAGGACAAGCTAGGTCGGTGCGCAGCAGCCCGCTTTGTCTGTGGATAAGCACAAACATCTTTGACGGCATCCAGAAAAAGCTCGTGGTCACTCCATGAAGTCGTTGTTGTTTCCTGAGCAGGAGGAGTCCTGGCCATGATGAGTATTCAAGGTGAACTAAATCCTGATTCTAACATGCATGCGATCTAAGGGGCAGGTGCGGTCAGGAAAGTGTGCCAAGGCTAAGGACAGGCTGCTATAATCGGAGCCTCAACAAACTGAGGAATGGTTATGTCCACGGAGCATCCTGGCATCCTAGCAAACTGTGAAGAAGCTGAATGGGAACTGCATACCATACGCGACTTCATTCGTTTTTGTGTATCTGCCATGAACTCGGGGGATGTATTTCTCGGTCACGGCACCGATGATGTCTTTGCGGAAGCTACCGCGCTGGTCATGCAGAATCTCAATCTGATGTGGGATGCCAATGAGGAGATTCTCGATGCGCGCCTATTAAGTTCCGAGAAAAAGGCCATCCTGGGCATGTTAAGGCGTCGTATCGTCGATAGAATCCCCTTGGCTTATTTGACAAATATCGCCTATTTTTGTGACCTTCCCTTTTATGTTGATGAGCGCGTACTGATTCCTCGTTCGCCGGTAGCTGAACTGATTCGTGCCCGTTTCAGCCCCTGGCTACAGGAAGATCCTGAGACTATATTAGATCTATGTACGGGGAGTGGTTGTATCGCGATAGCATTGGCCGAAGTCTTTGAAAATGCCTTGGTGGATGCGGTGGATATTTCGCCCGATGCGATGGAGGTGGCTGCGCTTAATATCGATCATCATGAAATGGATGGTCGCGTGGAATTGATACAGTCAGATCTTTTCAAACAGTTAGGATCCCAGCGCTACGACCTGATTGTTAGTAATCCTCCTTATGTCAGTGCCGGTTCGATGGCGGATTTGCCAGAAGAGTACAGCTATGAACCGGAGCAGGCGCTACTGGCAGGGCGTGATGGGCTGGATCTGGTTCGTGTCATCCTGGCGGAAGCCGCCGATCATTTGACCGTCGATGGTTTGCTGGTGCTGGAAGTGGGTGAATCGCGCTGGAATCTTGAACAAGAATACCCGGAAGTTGATTTTGAGTGGGTTAACCTGGAGAGTCTTGCAGAGGGTGTGTTGGTGCTGACGGCGGAGCAATGCCGCGTGTATCAAGCCCTGTTTGCGCAGCATCGTTGAGGTCAATGTGGCAGGCAATAGTATCGGTCAGTTATTTCGGGTGACGACATTTGGCGAGTCGCATGGTCCTGCCCTGGGTGCCATCGTCGATGGATGTCCTCCGGGCATGGCGTTGAGTGCGGAAGATTTACAGGTAGATTTGGATCGCCGTAAGCCGGGGACTTCCCCCTATGCCACGCAACGTCGTGAGGATGACAGGGTCGAGATATTGTCGGGCGTGTTTGAAGGCAGAACCACAGGTACACCGATTGGTCTTCTGATACGCAATGAAGATCAGAAATCCAAAGATTACACGGCGATTGCTCATACATTCCGACCTGGCCATGCTGATTATACCTATACCCATAAGTATGGGTTTCGTGATTACCGTGGTGGGGGACGATCATCGGCGCGTGAAACGGCCATGCGAGTGGCCGCTGGTGGTATTGCCAAAAAATATTTGCGTGAGCGTTTTGGTGTTCTGGTGCGAGGTCATGTCCAACAGATAGGGCCGGTATGTGCAACGATGTTGGACTGGGATGAAGTTAACCGAAATCCGTTCTTTTGTGGGGATGTCCATGTGCTTCCCCAGATGCAAGCCTTGATTGAGCAGCTAAGGCGCGAGGGCAGTAGCTGTGGTGCTTTGCTACAGGTGGTTGCGCAAGGGGTGCCTGTGGGTTGGGGTGAGCCGGTTTTTGATCGTATGGATGCAGATATCGCCCATGCGATGATGAGTATCAATGCCGTCAAGGCGGTAGCTATCGGTGATGGTTTTGATGTCGTGGATCAGCGCGGCGATCAACATAGAGACGAACTCACCCCTGCTGGCTTTACGGCCAACCATGCGGGTGGCGTGCTGGGCGGCATTAGTAGTGGCCAGGATATTTTGGTACGTATTGCCTTGAAACCTACCTCCAGCATTACAACGCCGGGGCGCAGCATTGATGATGCCGGGCAGCCAGTTACCATGCTCACCAAGGGGCGTCATGACCCTTGTGTGGGTGTACGGGCTACCCCGATAGCCGAAGCCATGCTGGCCATCGTGTTGATGGATCATGCGTTGCGACACCGCGCACAGAACGCCGATGTCAGCGTAACAACTCCGGTCATTCCGTCGGCTTTGTCCTGAATCTTATTACTGCGAAGGGGCATGCGTGGATTGCAGAAGAGCATCAGCAATCCATCCGCGTTCACCCCTGCAGGACCCGTCAAGAACCTTGATCTTGACGACATCCAGTCCGTCGATGCCGTTCATCGATTTTTGGAGTTTAAGGCGCTTGACTGCGGTCCCTCGCAGGGGCTGGCAGGGAGCGGCGTCTGCTTTCATGCTTGGTTCATTCACCAAACGGTTTTCCAGAATGATTTGAGCTACCGGGGTCTGTGCGGCAGAAACATGGGTCGTGAGCATTGAAAGCGATAACAGAGCTGCTGCAGGATAACGAAGCATTTGCCACCTCCTGGAACATTTCCAAGCGCTGAATCTTGTCAGAGTTCAGCGCACTTGGGTTAGCGTAGCCACTTCACGATGCGTTGCTTCTGGGCCAATAAGGTCGCTACAAAGGTTTTTGACCAAGGGCCATGTGTCCGACTGCTGAGTCAAACGCTTTAAGTAAGGATCTTCCGAACTGGCTAAGAACCACCAGACGTACAGATTATCAAGGTCCCACGCTTGTCTGCGTTCGATGGGAACTTGGTTCAGTCGAATACGCACTGTGGCTGCAAAATTCTTGTCCAATACGATAGGCCAGTTCATTTCGCTCATCCTTATGCAGCCGTACCCATCTAAGAAGAAAGTGTGAGGTCTTGAGGTTTCAGGTTGATGACAGCCTGAAACCTTACGCAACGATCCAGACTTTCTTGATCTTGGTTTGGAGTTCCGAGAATCGTCAATAAAGACTACATAACAGTAGTCTACTATGGATTAATGCGCCAGATCCTGAGGATAATTTAACTTTTGAGGTGAAAGTGTGAAGTGTATCAGATAAGGAAGAATGAAATTGAATGGCAATCATAGAATATTAGTCGGGGCGGGACATTCGAACCGGTAATGGTCAATATAACCGCTCCCGACTTCACGCCAATGATCAGCATTTATGGCAAGGGCCGCAAAC
>JAJZHP010000065.1 GCA_021804355.1 Pseudomonadota bacterium
CGCATCAGTGGTCGCGATATGGGGTCAGCCCTGGTCGATGTTCAACACAGGCTTAAAAGGCCCGGCCTCTGGCCTCGCGCCTATTATTTTCAGCTGGGTGGACTCTATGCTCAGCAGCAACAAGCTTTTCATGGACTACTGATCGTCATGGCAGCAGCCGTTGCGCTGGTTTTTGGATTGCTTCTGTTCCTGTACGAAGACTTTACCGTAGCTTTATGCATGTTAAGTACGCCCTTACTGGCCATGTCGGCTGTCTTTGCCGGGCTGTGGCTATCGGGCACCGAGCTTAATATCTCCTCCATGATGGGCATGACCATGGTGGTCGGCATTGTGACCGAGGTAGGCATCTTTTATTTCAGTGAATTTACCAGCTTACCTCTCTCGCAACCCTTAGAAAAGCGCCTGATTCAAGCAGGAGTTCAGCGTATGCGTCCCATTACCATGACAACGCTGACGGCCATTCTCACTCTCTTACCTCTTGCCATGGCCTGGGGAGAAGGTTCAGCCATGCAACAACCTCTGGCCATAGCCATCATCAGCGGCTTGCTGGTCCAGTTACCCCTGGCCTTGCTGGTCATGCCGGCTCTTTATCATGTAATCAGGCGCCGAAGCCATGACCCTGCTGCTCGTTGAGGATGATGCCATGATTGGCAGCGCTATCGTTACCGCCTTGCAAGATGCTGCCTATACGGTGGATTGGCAACGCGACGCCCATCGTATGCTCACCTTGCTACAAGCTGGTGTTTATGAGGCCATCCTGCTGGACCTCACCTTGCCAGATGGTGATGGTCTGGACATGCTGCGTCAACTCAGGCATCAAGGTCATGATCTGCCTGTCATCATGGTGACAGCTCGCGATGATATTGCAGCGCGGGTTGCAGGTCTTGATGCAGGAGCCGACGATTATCTGGTCAAGCCATTTGCCCTGCAAGAGTTACTGGCGCGATTACGTGCCGTACAACGACGCCGAGCAGGCTCGGCACAAGCCTTGCTTGATGCCGGAACCTGGCAGCTGGATCCTGCCAGCCAGGAGATCGTTACCCAGGGCCAGCGCATCGCTTTGACAGGACATGAATTTGCTTTGCTGCGCACCCTGGTCTTACATCCAGGACACTTGCATACGCGTGGTGCCCTTGAACAGGCTGTTTATGGCTGGGATGAAGGAGCTGACAGTAATACGATTGATGTGTTAATCCATGGACTGAGAAAAAAACTGGGATCTTCCACCGCTATCCGTAATGTTCGTGGTGTTGGCTGGTTTATTCCCCGATGCTGATACGTTCCTTGCAAGGCCGGTTAATTTTAGGCCTGTTCAGTGTGATGTTAGTTGCTGGCCTGCTGGCAGGAGCTCTGGCCTACCAACAGGCTTTTGTTCAGGCTGAGGCCATGCAGGACAACGCCTTGAAACTGGCAGCATCCCTCATTGATACCGATGATCTTGCAGCCAATGGGCAGGCGCATTGGCTAACCCACCCCATAGACGGCGAAGTATTTGCAACCCGTTTACCTGAGTCTGGACCAGCATCACTGCGTCTGTCACCTCAACTCGCCATAGGTTTTCATACCCTCAAAGATCGTGGCACGACCTGGCGCGTTTTTATCCTGCAACGGCGAGCGCTCAAGTTGGCCTTGGCCCAGAAAACCCTATTGCGTGATCATACAGCACGCATGACAGCGCTCTCTGCCCTGGCTCCCTGGTTGATCCTGATGCCACTGCTTGGCATCATTTCAGCAGCACTGGTTCGCACTCAGTTCAATCCCATGCGTCAACTGGGACTACAACTGGCTCAGGCTCATGAAATGCCCTCGCAGCTTCCCATGATTCAGGTTCCTACCGAACTGCAGCCCTTTCTCGACGCCATTTCTGAACTTTTACAACGTGAACATGCCCTGCGCGAGCTACAACTGCAATTTTTGGCAGCTGCAGCACATGAACTACGCAGTCCTTTGACCGCCCTGAGCCTGCAAGCAGAAAATCTGGCTAATGCTACTCAGTTGAGCCAAGTGAAAGAGCGGTTAGATGTCTTGCGCGCTGGATTGGATCGCGCCAGGCGTAGTGCTGAGCAGCTACTGAATCATAGTCGGCAACAGGCGGCCCTGCGCAAAGTAGAGTCCATTGATCTGTCAGCCTTTTTGCCGGAGATACTGGCTCGCATGATTCCCATGGCGGAACTACGTGGCATTGAATTAGCTCTGGATGCGGTTGTGTTTCCAACGTTATGGGGTGATACCTTTTCACTGGATATCCTGTTAGGTAATGCCCTGGATAATGCTATCCGCTATAGCCCTCGCGGCAGTGAGGTTAGTCTATGGGTAGAATACGATGAGCAGGAAATCCGGCTTCATATCATGGATCATGGCCCCGGTATTCCCGATACGGAGAAACTTTCCGTGTTTCAGCCTTACTATCGTTTAGCGCAATTGACTGAACATGGCAGTGGTCTTGGTTTGGCCATCGTAGCTGATGCTGCCAGGCGTTTGGGGGGCTATGTCAGTCTCCACGATCGTCAACCTCCCCCGGGATTAGACTTTATCTATCATCATCCCCGATATCCGGACATGCCGCGGTAAGTTATGATATGCCGACCCACGGGAGGAGCACAGGAATGAGAGCAGGGATAGGCTTGGTCAGTGTACTGGCTGGCACATGGGCATTTACGCATATAGCTTTGGCCCGGGGCGAATCTATCAGCGCGGCTTGGCTGGTCATCGCCTCCCTCAGCGTTTTTACGCTCGCTTATCGCTATTACAGCCATTTTCTAGCCCATGATGTGCTGGGCCTGGATGACCGCCGACTAACGCCCGCCTACCGGCATGAAGATGGCCTGGATCATGTGCCCACGCCGCGCGGCATGCTATTTGGTCATCATTTTGCAGCTATTGCTGGTGCAGGCCCGCTCATAGGACCCGTACTGGCTGCACAGTTGGGTTACTTACCCGGCACATTGTGGATACTGGCTGGCGTCGTCTTCGCCGGTGCCGTGCAAGACATGATCATCTTGTTTTTCTCTACGCGCCGCGATGCGCAATCCCTGGGCGAAATGATACGAACTGAAATTGGTCCCGCTGCGGGCTTGATGGCCAGCTTGGGCATTTTGTCTATAACCATCATTTTACTCGCTGTGCTTGCCTTGGTGGTGGTGAAAGCCATGTCCATTTCGCCCTGGAGCACCTTTACCCTGGTCACCACGCTACCCATTGCCTTGTTTATGGGCCTCTACCTGCGCTATTGGCGCCCAGGCCGTGTCCTGGAAGTTTCTGTTCTGGGTGTTCTGATGTTGTTGTTAGCCATTATCGCGGGTGGATCTATCGCAGCCCACCCTGCGTCAGCGTCATGGTTTACCCTGTCAGCGATGACACTGGCTAAGGGCCTTATGGTCTACGCGGTGGCCGCTTCCGTACTGCCCGTCTGGTTGCTGCTCGCCCCGCGAGATTACTTGAGCTCCTTTCTTAAGATAGGAACTATCATCGCCTTGGCTATAGGTATCCTGGTCATGCTGCCTCCCTTGCGTATGCCTGCTCTATCTCAGTTTATCCATGGTCAGGGCCCTGTCTTTCCAGGCAACGTATTTCCTTTTCTGTTTATTACCATAGCTTGTGGTGCCATCAGCGGTTTTCATGCCCTGGTCAGTTCAGGCACCACGCCGCGCATGCTGCAGCTTGAATCGCATATACGCCCGATAGGCTATGGTGCCATGCTGGCTGAATCTGCGGTCGCCATGATGGCCTTGATCGCCGCCAGTACGCTGGATCCGGGTGTTTACTTCGCTATGAATGCGCCCGCCTCTATCTTGGGTCATGATGTGCAGTCGGCCTCCCAGGTGATCAGCCATTGGGGCTTTGTCATTACTCCGGATACCCTGCTACAGACTGCACACGCTGTGGGAGAAAATTCCCTGCTCTCCAGAGTCGGTGGTGCGCCGACCTTGGCCTTAGGTCTTGCCCAGATTTTGTCTGGAGTGACTGGTCAGCGCATGATGGCCTTCTGGTATCACTTTGCCATACTCTTTGAGGCCTTGTTTATCTTGACCACTGTCGACGCCGGTACACGCGTAGGTCGTTTTCTGCTGCAGGATATACTCGGTCACGCCATACCTGCATGGGGAAATACCCGATCATGGGTAGGTAATCTGGTTGCCACTTGTTTGTTTGTTGGAGCATGGGGGTATTTTCTGATCACGGGTGTTAAGGATCCTCTGGGGGGTATTCATACCTTATGGCCCCTGTTTGGTATCGCCAACCAAATGCTTGCCGGCATGGCTTTATTATTGGGCTGTGTCATTCTTATTCGCATGCAAAAAAAGCGTTATCTGGCGGTGGTCGCTCTACCCACTTTATGGGTATTACTCACAACGCTGACGGCGGCCTGGCAAAAAATGTTTTCATCCCAACCTGCCATAGGCTTTCTCGCCCATGCCCGTCAGCTTGAATTAGCACTATCCCGTCATCAGTTGCTGGTGCCAGCTAAGTCCCTGGTACAGATGCAGCAGATTCTATTCAATGACCGCGTCGATTTTATGCTGTGTGCCCTTTTTTCCAGCCTGGTACTCGGTATGGTGCTCATCTGCCTGCGTGTTATGGTACAGATCTGGTCCCACACACAACCTAGCACCCAAGAAACAGCTTATCTGACACGCACTGACCTGGAAGATGTCCATGTTCCTTCATCAACGTGATTATCTGCGCCGATTCATGCAGTCCTTACTCGGAGTTCCTGATTATCAGGCTTATTGTCAGCATAGACAGGCTGCTCATCCTGGAGAGCCTGTCATGTCCGAACAGGCTTTTTTTATACAACGTCAATCCGCACGCTATGCTGGCGGAAGTATCCAACGCTGTCCTTGCTGATATTACAGTTTATCGCAATATGTTATTTTGTCAGTAATTGACAGTAATTTGTCATTTTTTGTCCCTGACACTCACCCGGCTTATGGTTATGTTTTGGCTGGGCTTTGGGAGTGAAGCGCCCAACAACAATAAGAGTTGCATATCCTTGGGAGAACGGACGATGGTAAAAAGCAAAATTCTGGCTGCTAGTACGGTGGCCTTGTTAACTTCTGCGACCATGCCGGCGCAAGCCTGGTGGTCAAATACTCATATGAATATCGTCAAAGATGCTGTCGCCTACATGGCTGCAAATCCTTCGACCACCAACTATGCCCAGCTGCAAGCTGGGGTTCAGCGCGCTGGTTACACCATGGATCAATTTACCCAGGTGCTCGCCCAGTCAGCCTCTGATGTTGATAATTTTTCTGATACGTACATCTGCGGTGCCATTACCGGTGAATGTGAACTGGCTCCCATCTGGGGAACCACCTCCAGTCTGATCAATTATACCGTCTACTGGCACTTTCAGAATCACACGCAGGGGCCTGATGTCCATGGCAATCCTTACGGTGGCTACAATTATGCCAAATTGACTGTCTGGGGTTCGGTTGATGACTTAGCTGCCTCCTGGCTCTATGGCGACTACCTGGATGATGGCCCTGGCGGACTCTCAGGATGGTTTGGTGATGGTAGTCGCTACAACAGCTATGGCATTACCGAAGCTCACTACCGCATGGGTGGTTATTCCGATGTATCCATGTACAACGGTTTTCAGCAGGCACCTTTCCAGCCTATCTCCAATCTATTAAATTACTGGTTCCAGCAATTTCTAACTCAGCCTACCGTGCAAACACTGGGCTATGCACTGCACTGTGACCAGACTCAGCCTCACCATGTGTGGACGACCTCGTCTTTAAACCACTATGGTTGGGAAAGCTGGGTAGATAGCAACTACAGTCAGTTGGATAACCCCGCCTTGGTAACACAAGCACTCAATGACTTGACCCCCTTGCAACCCACGGATACCGATATACGCGCCTTGGTGACTCAGAGTGCTGATATTGCTTACGCTCAAGGTGGTTTGGTCTTAAGTTCCACCGACTACAATGATAGGCTTAAAGTTGGCCGTATCATGATTCCGCATGCTATTGCCTACGTTGTTACGGTGCTTAATCGTGCTGCCCTGCGGCTTTAATCGTGCGCTTACGTTGCTGGCCCTGGTCTTCTTGACCCGGGTTAGCAGCGCATCGGTGCATTACGATCTCCATAGCACCGGGGAGCTCGCTCGCATGCAGCCGGTGGTCCTCAGCCAACAGCTGGTTGACCGCCTGGTTGATGTGGCGCGCTACAAACAACCCTCTATTGATCGTGCTCAGGTTATTGCGCATGTCTTGCTTGATCATATGCTGGCTGAATATGCGCTCAAGCATTTTTCAGCCGCTGAGCTGGATCCGGGACAACGCGTTGCATTTCCGCATGACATCACCATTGAAAACGAAGTCATGTCGACCTTGCGGGTTGCCTATCGCAAACCCCTGGCTGATGCCGTGCAGGCCTTACCACAACATCGGCTGATCAGCTGTGTGGTGCGGACCCATGACCTGAGTCCCCAACAGCAGGCAGCCATTTTTGTAAAACCCGATCATCTGATGATGGGGTATGATCTCTCCGCTGCTGGAGAACAGATGGCCCAGCATGTACCCCTGCTTGATTATCGTTTCCCCGGTGGAGCTCTGGCACATATCACGCTCTATGACGTCTATATTCGTGAAAATGTGCAGGGACGCATGTCCCTGTTTAAAAATGATACCAATTATCTGAAACATCAGGCCCTAGAACTCCTATCGATTCGCTTTGTTCAGGACTGGGTGAGCAGGCGTTCTGGACTGACCAGCGTAGATCTTAATATGCTGAAGATGGCTTTGGACGACAAATCACGCGCTGATGCCCTGCGTGGCATCATGGGTATGCTGCCCGATCTTGATGAGGGCTCATCTTACTTGGCTAATCTGGCGAGCCATGTCTCTAGTGCAGATATTCATACTTATTACGTGGCTCACCGAGATCAGTTTCAGCGTATCAATCAGGTTCATGCCATGCATATACGAGTAACCAGTCAGAAGCTCGCTGACCAGCTGGCCTCTCAACTCGCTCATGGTGCTGATTTTGCTGCCTTGGCCCAAGCCCATTCAACCGCAGCAGATGCCGCCCGCGGTGGCGATCTGGGGTGGTTACAACATGATGAATCTGGACATGCCGACTGGCTAACTCAAGTTGCATTAACACAAACGCCTGGTGCGGAAATTCGCCCTATTCTTGCTCCTGGTGACCCTGCACACCCGGTGTGGGAGCTGGTAAAGGTGGTGGAGAGACAGCAAGGTTTTCAGCAGGAAGATGGACCTAGTGTGCATTTTGAGGTGGCGCAGATTTTGGCAAAACGTCAGGGCCAAGCTGAATTTAAACAGCTAGTCACTTCGTTGGTGCAACAAGCTGACATCCATGTGGATCCTAGTCTGCAAGCTGAGGGCCTATCATGGTAAAATGGTTATTGTTATTGGCCGGAATCAGCACCGTACTCGTCGTCTATCTCAGTGATCCTGACCTGAGTACATCGGGTGCGGATCACAACGCACAATCCGTTAATCGTGCCAGCAGCATGCTCCCAGGCCCTGGCGTAGTGCATAACGTGGTCAAGCCTGTGTTAACTAAACCGCTTGAGGTGGATCAGAGTCGCTCGGCCCTTTTAAGTATGCGCTGGGCGCATGAACACGGCGATGCACGTACGCCTCCGCTGCGACGCGTGCCTGAAACTACCGAACCTCCCACCGCCGCTGAACTGGCTGATCCTAAAGCTTATGCCAATTATGAGCAGCGCCAGACACTCAAGACTTATGCCAGTTTTGTGAAAGCTGCCTCTACCGAAATTCCTAAAATACAGGGGGAAATCCAGCAAGGCCGAGATCAAGGAATACCTCCAGATCAACTGGCGGTTGGGGAAGAAAAACTTAAGCGTATCCAGCAAATGCGGGATACGCTGCTGGCGCAATACCCGCAGCTCAATCCCTGATCCTCGTCTTCAAGCGGTCACACGGTCGCGCTGATGTTGTTGCCGGTGTACTGGATGACTGAATTCCATGACACCGTCTTCCACCGAAGCAAAACGCAGGTTGGCCAGGTCCTTCACATAGTTCTGGTATAGCTTCCAGGGCGCCTTGTTGCCCTGCTTGGGAAACTTTTCCATGGCACGCTGAATATAACCTGATGCCAGGTCAAGAAAGGGTACAGCAACGACCTCGGGATCATGGTTACGCGGGGTACACTGCCGCATCCCTACCTTATCCATGTGTTTGATCAGGCGACAGATATATTCGCTGGTCAGGTCAGCCTTTAAGGTCCAGGAAGCATTGGTATAGCCAAAGACCATGGCCAGGTTGGGAATATCGCTGAACATCATGCCTTTATAGTTCATAGTGCTGGACATATCGACAGCTTTACCATCAATCACTAGCTTGGTCCCTCCCATCAGCTGCAAATCCAGGCCTGTGGCTGAAACGATAATATCAGCTTCCAGCGTTTGTCCCGATTTTAAGGTGATGCCACGCGCATTCAGCGTCTCTATCTGGTCAGTAACCACTGAAGCACGACCTGAACGCAGGACTTTAAAAAGATCTCCATCCGGTACTGCACACAGCCTTTCATCCCAGGGATTGTAGTGAGGGCTAAAATGACGCATATCGACATGCTTGCCCAATTGGCGGCGTGCTTGCATCAGCAGGAGACGCCGGACCACCTGAGGTTTTTCCTTGCTCAAGCGGTAAACCAGCATTTGCAAACCAACATTGCGCGTTCTGGCCATATGATAGACCAGCTTTTCAGGCAAAAATTTGCGTAGCCGATTAGAGATGGCATCTTGGCCAGGCACGGTGGCTACATACGTGGGCGAACGTTGCAACATGGTCACATGTGCTGCCTTATCTGTTAAGGCGGGGACCAGCGTTACCGCGGTGGCACCACTACCGATAACTACAATGCTTTTGCCTGAATAATCCAAGTCTTCAGGCCAATGTTGCGGATGAATAAACGTACCTTTGAACTTTTTGCGACCGGGAAACTCCGGCGTATAACCCTGTGCATAATTGTAATAACCCGTGCACATTTGCAGAAATCGGGCACGTAGCTCATGTATTGCCCCGCTGGACACGGTTTGAACTTCCAGAGTCCAATAGGCATGTTCGCTCGACCATGCTGCCGATACAACACGCTGTCCATAACGTATGCGCCGGTCTATGCCATTTTCCCTAGCGGTTTCTTCGATATAAGCCCGAATAGAAGGGCCATCTGCAATGCTCTTGGGGTTAACCCAAGGCTTGAAGTTATAACCCAAGGTATACATATCTGAATCTGATCGAATCCCTGGATAACGAAATAAATCCCAGGTCCCTCCCAAATGCTCCCTGGCTTCAAGGATGGCGTAGCTTTTGCCAGGACACAGACTCTGCAAATGCCAGGCAGCACCTATACCCGACAAACCTGCACCTACAATAATCATATCGAGTAACTCAGATGCCATCACATCCTCCTTTAATCAGCCAACACCTAACATGCATGCTAGAGTGCCAGACTTGGTTTAGTTAGAGGATGCCGGGCCAAGCATATGTCATTTCAGGCCATTATTCAGCGAAGTCTGTTGCTCGCTGTCTGTGGGCATCAGGATTCTCCCATGAGTGCTTGGGTGGCGGATACCAGAACATAGCTACCTGGTGCATCGCCGAGGTCCTTTTGAGGAGAGCGAGCGGGAACCTGATCACCCACCCAAGGATCAATCCAGCGTTGCCAAGCTAACCACCAGCTTTCGGGATATAACGTAGCTTCAGCAAACCAGGTCTGTGCGGAAGAAGGCAAGGAAGTATGCCTATAATGACCATAGCGCCCTTGAGGCGGATTGAGCACCCCTGCCACATGTCCTGATTCGCCCAGGATGAACTCCACCGGGCCACGGTAGAGCTGTGTGCCCGCATAACAACCCTGCCATTTGGCGATATGATCCTGCTGCGTCGCCAGAATAAAGGCCGGCGTCGTCACCTGCTGCAGATCTATAGGTGTCCCTGTGACAGAAACGCCCCCTGGTTCGCGCAACAAGTTATCGAGATAAAGCTGACGCAGAAAGAACTTATGAACACTAGCAGGCACATTGGTACTATCTGTATTCCAGAACAACATATCAAAGGGAATTGGCCGCTCACCCTTGAGATAGTTTTGGATGAAATAATTCCAATACAGGTCATTTTCCCGCAACATGCTAAAGGTGACTGCCAACATACGTCCGTCAAGCACACCCTGTCTATCCAGTTCCTGCTCCAGCGCCTTAACGATGAAATCATCCAGATAAACACCGATATCACCGGCATCACTAAAATCGAACAGCGAAGTCAAATGCGTGGCCGAAGCGATTCGAGAAGATTCCCCACGTGCCGCCAGCCAGGCTAAGGTGATCGCTAGCAGTATGCCACCTGCACAATATCCCATCACATTGGCATCAGGCTCGCCCGTCAAGTCACGTATGGCATCCAGAGCCGCGAGCATGGCATGGGTCACATATTCATCAATACCGGTCATACGGCTGGCCCGGCCGGGATTAGCCCAGGAAATCATGAAAACGGTATGCCCCTGATCACGGGCGAAACGGGCAAAGGAGTTATCAGCGCGCAGATCAAGGACATAGAACTTGTTAATCCAGGGAGGCACTATCAATAGCGGCCGCTTATAGACGCTGGCTGTATTGGGTAAGTACTGTATAAGTTCAAACATCGCGTTACGGTAGACGACTTTTCCTGGCGTAGTCGCCAGGTTTTCTCCTAACCTGAAAGTGGAACGATCGGTCATTCTCACATTTAGGCAGTCAGCACTGTTTTTCATGTCCTCAGAGAACTGCTGCATGCCGCGAAGCAGATTACTGCCACCCGATTCCATGGTCAGACGCAAAACTTCCGGGTTGCTCAAGAGAAAGTTCCCCGGCGACATGGCACTTAGCAACTGCCGGGTAAAAAAACGCACACGCTGATGAGTCTTCTCATCCAGTCCTGGTACATCATCGACGGCCTGCTTGACCGATTTATTGACCAGCAAGTAAGTTTGGTGCAGATAATCAAACCACGGTGATTCTTTCCATTCGGGAGCTTCAAATCGACGGTCACCCTTTTCCGGTTTGATGACCGCACGGGTTTCCTGCCCGGCCATACGCATCATGGTGGACTGACATATGGCCATATGCTGACGCCAGAAATCAATTTGCTGATCTATCATTTGCCCGGGATGTTCCAGCACCGTAGCATCCGCCAACTGACGATAAGACTCCATGACTTTTAGCAGCAGTGTCCACTGAAACTGCGGATCATCACCGCCTGCGGGGGTGGCATGTTGCGTCCAGCCCCCGATCAGGTCCGACCAGGCTTGGGAAAAATCCGGCGTAGCATTAGCTTTGGTCGTGGTCATGGCTACTTCCCTGATTGACTAAGTTTTACTTAAGACTTCACTGCAGATTTGCCTGCCTTGTCAGCATTGGCCTTAACCGCCTCTTCGGCAGCTGCAGCAGGCTGAGTTGCCTGCTGATAGGACTCGCCCATGACCTTAGTCAGATCATTACGCAGCTGTGTACCTAGCTCGTTGAGACGTTCCGCATCCTTAAGCACCATTTGGTTCAGCTGGGTCAACAGCTGAGCTTGACTGCTTTGAAATGTCGTGAGTGACTCTGGGTCTTTGATTGATGTGACTGCCTGTAATTGCTTCAAACCGAGATCAGCATAATTGCGAGCTGTGGTCAGTGAAAACTCGGTGATACGTTCAAGATTGCTCAGCATGGCCTGGTTAATATTATGCAAGGGATCATGCAGCTTACGTGCCTGTTCTTTCAGTGTATCCGTGAAGAAATTGTTTATCATGACGTACTCCTTAATTATCCGTAATTAATGATTTCCACTAACAGTTACGAGTAAGAACTTGAAGTTGAAGATTAAATTCATCAACAACTTCAAGATGATGCTTTATGGAGGATATTCAAGTAATGTGACAATAATAAGACTCCCCTGTCATAGATATTTGATACAAGTCAACAAAGTTTAATTTCATGAATTGTGGCCATATTTAGTATTTAGTCCGCATTTCATTAAATGAATACCAAGATTCGCCTTCAATAACTCTGCTTTTTTTCAGGTTGGCAGTTTTTTAATTTTATTTATTTTAATTTTAATCCATCATGTATCTATCATGAGTCATTTGCAGGCGAGGAAATATCATGACCCCCTTGAATTCACCTGAAAAACCGGAAGAATTTCGCGATCTCGATCATGCCAAAGAAGCCTATATAGCCCGCTTAACGGGCGGTTACTCACCCGCGGCGCTGACTCTCTCATGCATGGACTGGTTGATACATTTACGTGCAGCACCTGGCAAACAGCTGGAGCTGTTTCAGTTAGCCTTGCAGCACATGCAGGCCTTAATGCAGCACATGGGCCATATCGCGCTAGGGCAAGAGGTAAGCAGCGTGGCCGAACCCATGCCTGATGACCCTCGATTTCATGCCGCAGAATGGCAAAGCGAACCCTTCCGCTGGTGGCAACAAGCATTTTTACTCACCGAGCAATGGTGGAATGCAGCCACACATGGCATTCCCGGAACCACGCCTCATCATGAAGATGTCGTTGCATTTTGTACTCGTCAAATTCTGGATATATTTTCTCCTACCAATTATCTCATGACGAATCCCCAAGTATTACAACGCACCCTGCAAACGCAGGGTCAAAATTTATGGCAGGGCATGTTAAATCTCATGGATGATATGCAGAAAGTATCTGCCCATAAAATAGCCTTGCCGCAACAATTTAAAGTAGGCGTTAATATAGCCAGGACCCCTGGAAAGGTAGTGTTCCGTAATCGACTTATTGAATTAATACAATATAACCCTACTACTGACAAGGTACATGCGGAACCTATATTAATCGTACCGGCATGGATCATGAAATATTATATTCTGGATTTATCGGAACACAATTCCATGATTCGTTATCTGGTTGGTCAGGGTTTTACGGTATTTTGTATTTCCTGGCATAATGTAACCGAAGAAGATCGGGAAATATCGCTGGAAGATTACCGGCGTGATGGCGTGATGGCTGCTCTGGATGCAATTAATAGCATACGACCGCATACCCAGGTTCATGCAACTGGTTATTGTCTAGGCGGTACGTTGTTGTCGATTGCCGCCACCGCCATGGCAGGTCGAGGTGAACCACGTCTGGCTTCCCTTTCCCTGCTGGCAGCACAGACTGATTTTTCAGAACCGGGTGAATTACAGCTCTTTATCGATGATAGCGAAATTTATTTTATTGAGAGCATGATGTGGGCGCAAGGTTATCTGGCTGCTCAACAAATGGCTGGTTCATTCACCATGCTACAGTCCAATAATTTGGTATGGTCGCGGGTTATTCAGGAATATCTTTTGGGTGAGCGTACGACCATGACCGATATGATGGCCTGGAATCTAGATGCCACGCGCATGCCTTATCGCATGCATTCAGAGTATTTGCGCCAGCTTTTCTTACATAATGACCTGGCTTCCAATCGTTATAGGGCTGATGGTCATTTGCTTGCCCTACGTGATATTCGTATTCCCATGTTCGTTGTCGGCACAGAAACTGATCATATTGCCCCTTGGCATTCGGTCTATAAAATTCACCATCTCACCGATACAGATATCACTTTTGTACTGACCCGGGGTGGTCATAATGCTGGTATTGTCAGTGAGCCCGGACACCCACATCGACACTACCGCCTTCACCTGTCAAGGGCAGGTGATCTGCGCTGTGGACCTGATGAGTGGCTGGCTTCCATGCCGGTGCAGGAAGGTTCATGGTGGGTCGCCTGGTCGGCGTGGTTAGAGCAGCAGTGTTCACCGGAATACATCAAGGCCCCCGCGCCCGGCCTGCCCGGTGCATCACAGGATGCGCTAGAACCTGCTCCAGGTACCTATGTATTCCAGTAGCCCGATGTTTCAGGCCGCGCGTACACTCTCATCATGGATGAGGGTTTAGGTCCGCGTTTCCGCCTAAGGCCAGAAATAGTTGAACCGTGTCCTGTAGCCGTTGCGATTGCCATTGCAAGGTTTGCACATCCAGTTGATGGACCTGGTAGCGGGCTTCAAGTACATTTAGCCTATCGGTAGCTCCATTTTTCTGGCGTTGCTCTTGCAATGACAGCGTTTGGCTGGCTACCCCCTGGGCATGATCTTGAATCTCTGCTGCTTCAGCATCATGCTGTAAATTCTGCAGGTTATCAGCTACTTGGGCAAAAGCGGTAAGGACAGTCTGCTGGTAATGGGATGCCAAGGCTTGCATGG
>JAJZHP010000066.1 GCA_021804355.1 Pseudomonadota bacterium
TGGTTCTGAATTGGGCACTGTTTGGCACGCCAACAGCGCCTCAATCACGTCAGGAACTGACGGCGGCAGGGTTTACGCCCTGCGAAACTCCATCCAATCGCTCAGCGACTTGGTTGGAGTAGTTCATATCATATACATTAGGTCACAATGACCGTAAGGCATATATACTATAATCATACTTCATCGTGCTTGAGAACGATCCATGCGTACATGGTTAGGTGGATGGTTATTACTGTTAATCAGCAGTCTGGGCTGGGCCCAAACGGGCTGGGAACTGGCCAAGGATGACGATGGTATTCAGGTATGGAAGCATGTACGCCCAGGTTCCCATTTAGCCGATTTTCGTGCTGAAGTAGAAGTCGATAGTTCCCTTTCAGGGCTATTGGCTTTATTTTACGATGCTGACGCAGCGCCCCAATGGCTGGATCATACTCGCCGGGTGGAAATTTTAAATCGCGATGACCCCAAACATAGTTATACCCTGCATATAGAAACCACCATGCCGTGGCCTACGGCCGATCGCGATGCTGTGGTACAAGGATTTTGGAGTCAGGATGCTCATACGCATATCGTCTATCTTCATGGCCACAGCATTTCTTATCAAGAAACTCCGGGTTATGTTCGCGCCTCTTTACAATCGGACTGGACCTTCATTCCTATGGGCATGCACAAGGTCAAGGTTGTCATGTCTGGCTATACCGACTTGCAGGGGCACATTCCTGACTGGACCGTTAATATGTTGATTCAGGAGTCGCCATTTGCCACCCTGGAGAATTTGCGTCAACGCATACAACTCCCCGTTTATCAGAGCGCTCATATGGAGGGTGTTCAGGAGCCTGATATGCCTGCGCACGAAACAACCGCTGCTCTTCGCTAAACGATCATAGAAGTTTCATGCCCCTGTCACTCTGATGGGGCAGCATGTCATGCATGAACACCTTATTATTTGCCGGTCTTGATGGCCTGATACTGGGTGCCGGATTGGGCCTTAGAATCTGGACACCCTACCAAAAACTAGCCATGACATGCCTGTTCCTAGGTTTTTGGCCTATGCTATGGCTGCATGATCTACCTACCCCCCTGCAATTACTGGTCTGGGGTATAGGCTTGGGCATGGGTGTACTCACACTGATGCAACAACGGGATCTTTTTTATCTGCCCCCGCCCTCTTCTGCTTCACCCTCGGAACGGCGTTCAGACATACGCGAACTGATGCAACCTGTACATGCCCCCGCTTTTAACCCCAGCAGCTATTTTAACGCCACCTTGGGATGCTTTATGGGGCTGGGCAAAAATGGTCCTTGCTATCAACCCTATCCTCTACCACATATTCAAATCTGCGGTAGTACGGGTAGCGGTAAAAGTGCATTTATGGGCGTGCTGGCTGCACAATGCATGCTTGCAGGAGAAGCCGTTGCCTATTTTGACCCCAAGCATGATGTATGGGCATCCTCCGTCTTAAAAACAGCAGCTGCTCATGCTCGATGCTCATTCCATGTGCTTGATCTGCGCCCGGAAGCCCCTCCGCAGTTTAATTTGATCGACGGCGCGAGTACGCACGAGCTTGAGGAGCTTTTGATTGCAGGACTTGAACTTCATGACCTGGGCAACGAGGCGGATCACTACCGCCTGGCCGATCGTCAGGCGGCGTACCGTACAGCCCATGCATGGCACTGTGGCGATACCCTACATACGCTCTATGCTCGCGAAGGCCAACGACTGCAACGGCAAGCTCCCGGATTCGCCGGCAAACTCAGAGAACTGGCCCGCTTACCCGCAGCTCAGGCCCAACATGGCCTGCACTTGCCCTCATGGCTGGAACAGGGCGGCACCCTTTATATTTTAGGATCAACACGTCATGACGCCGTCAAACGCCTGCAGCGTATGGTTTTATTGCGTCTGTTACAACTGGCTGAACACAGGCATCAAGAACAAACGCGCACCATGGCCCTCTTGCTTGATGAATTCAAATACCACCTCTGTCGCAGTAGTTTAGATGCTCTGGGAACCGCTCGTGATAAGAACGTTCATATGGTACTGGCTCATCAATCCTTAGGCGATCTGGCTGCCGGCCCCCTCAACATGGATGCACAGGCTGTAGCTGCCATCGTGGCTGAAAACTGTACCTTAAAGATGATTTACCGCCTGCAGGATCCAGATACAGCACATTGGATGTCACGCCGCAGTGGTCAACAGCGTATCTATGAAAACTCCTGGACTTATCGTCCGCATGACCTGCTTGATCGCGTCGCTCTTCGTGAAGCTACAGGCCCTTATGTCGATGAAAATACTCTGCTTAGCTTGCCCTGGGGTAGCGCCATGCTATTTGGATCCAAACTACCCATGGAGGTGAGAATCAGCCCCTACCCCACCCTACATCACAGGATAAAGGTAGACGCTGCTGAAGGCACGCATGAGACCCTGGATTTTACCCATCTCAAACAGAGACACCATGCGTGAACAAGATGCCCAGCTTTTACAATTTTTAGGTGAAGAAGGTTACAGCTCTACAGATCTTCTCAGCCTATGGCTACAACATCAGCCAGCCACGGTACGACGCCGACTTAAACAGCTAGAAGAACAGGGCTATGTGCAACGCCGTAACGCTTCTGGTCTGTCCGAACTCTGGCAACTTTCACGTCATGGTCGGCGGCTAGCTGAAACCTCACCCTCCTACTTGGGTCCAAGCTCAAACCTGACCTCCCAACACCACCTTAGCTTGCAGGAGGTAAGAATCCGAGCTCGCAACCTGGGTTATACGGCATGGCTAGGTGAACGATCTTGCCGTCGTCTGGCCCAGGCAGCCTACCCATCCTGGCCCAAAGTACCTGATGCCCTTTGCACGACACCCCAGGGCCTACGGTTAGCGCTTGAAATTGAACTGCACCGCAAATCGATTTGGCGTTATCAGGAAGCCATCGATCACTATGCTTATCTACTGCATGAACAACTGATCGATAGCGTTCATTATCTGGTACCCCCTCACCTAATACGCAATCTGACTCGTCTATTGGACAACATCGACAGCATCCACCTGTTTGGGCAAACCTGGCCCTTACCGGCTGAAGTGAGATGCCATATTCAGGTCATGAACCTAAACACATGGCCACTACCCTAAAACACATCCCCAGGTATGCGCACCCAACCTTCCATCAGCACACGCGCACTACGACTCATCACAGCTTTCGTTACCGTCCATCTCCCCTCCACCTCAGCGGCCTCTGCTCCCACACGCAAAGTACCTGAGGGGTGACCAAAACGCACAGAACTTCGTGCACCTCCCCCAGCGGCTATATTGACCAAGGTTCCCGGAATTGCGGCGGCCGTACCAATAGCCACCGCTGCTGTCCCCATCATGGCATGGTGCAATTTGCCCATGGACATAGCCCTGACCAATAAATCAATATCGCTGGCCAGCACCTTCTGTCCACTGGAGGCCACAAAGTCTGCCGGAGGTGCTACAAAAGCAACTTTAGGGGTATGTTGACGCCGAGCCGCTTCATCGACATGCTGTATCAGACCCATGCGCAAGGCTCCATAAGCTCTTATCGTTTCAAACATGGCCAGCGCTTTTGGATCACGGTTAATTACATCCTGCAGCTCTTGTCCGGTATAACCGATGGCCTCGGCATTAACAAAAACCGTGGGTATACCTGCATTGATCATCGTAGCTTTAAGCGTGCCTATACCCGGGACTTCCAAGTCATCAACCCGATGACCTGTCGGAAACATGGCTCCGCCGCCCCCCTCTTCATCGGCAGCTGGGTCCATGAACTCCAGAATCACTTCCGCTGCCGGAAATGTCACGCCATCCAGTTCAAAATCACCTGTTTCCTGCACCTGCCCTTGCGTCATTGGCACATGCGCGACAATGGTTTTGCCTATATTGGCCTGCCAGATTCTGATCGTTGCCACGCCATCGCGGGGAATACGATGAGCATCGATCAGGCCTTGACTGATGGCAAAGGGACCTACGGCTGCAGAAAGGTTGCCACAGTTACCGCTCCAGTCAACAAAGGCCTTATCAATGGCGACCTGACCAAACAGATAATCGACATCATGATCTGGCCGGTTACTGCGCGCAACAATCACGGTTTTGCTGGTACTGGAGGTCGCTCCTCCCATGCCATCAATTTGCTTGCCGTAAATATCCGGACTACCTATGACACGCAGTAACACAGCATCACGAGCAGCCCCTGGCTGTTGCGCAGCCTGAGGTAGATCATGCAGACTAAAGAACACGCCTTTACTGGTACCTCCACGCATATAGGTGGCAGGAATTCGGATTTGGGGCGCATGTGCCATCAGTATTCTCCGGGTTATCTCACTCAAGCAACGCTGGCCTGCTCAAGAAAGTCCTTAGCAAAGCGTTGTAAAACGCCCCCAGCTTCATAAATCGATACTTCTTCGGCTGTATCGAGCCGACAGATCACTGGCACCTCGACACGCTCGCCATGGCGACGATGTATGACCAGGACCAGAGTAGCTCGAGGAGTTCTGGCGCCGACGACATCAAACGTTTCTGTGCCCTCCAGCCCCAGAGTCTTGCGGTTCGTTCCTGCTAAAAACTCCAGCGGAAGCACTCCCATGCCTATCAGATTAGTTCGATGTATGCGTTCGAATCCTTCAGCTACAATGGCTTCCACACCTGCCAGACGTACGCCTTTGGCTGCCCAGTCACGCGAAGATCCCTGGCCATAATCAGCGCCTGCAATAATAATAAGCGGCTGCTTGCGCTCCATATAGGTCTCGATAGCCTCCCACATGCGGGTGACCTGACCTTCCGGTTCGATACGAGCCAGCGATCCCTGAACGACCTGACCGGCGTCATCCAGCACCATCTCATTGAGGAGCTTGGGATTGGCAAAAGTGGCACGTTGTGCCGTTAAGTGGTCACCGCGATGGGTTGCATACGAGTTGAAATCTTCTTCAGGCAAACCCATCACGGCCAGGTATTCACCTGCCGCTGAATCAGCCAGAATGGCATTCGAGGGCGACAAATGATCCGTGGTTATATTATCGCCCAGCACAGCCAAGGGACGCATACCTTTCAGGGTTCGTTCACCCGCCAAAGCCCCTTCCCAATAAGGAGGCCGACGTATGTAGGTACTTTGCGGGCGCCACTCATACAGAGGACTCACCGATTGTGCCGCCATATCCGTAGACTCAAACATGGGAATATAGACTTGCCTGAATTGATCTGGCTTTACCGCTGCCTGCACCACAGCATCAATCTCTGCATCGCTGGGCCAGATATCTTTCAAACGGATATCCTGCCCCTTGAAGTGCCCCAGGACATCCTTCTCAATATCAAAGCGAACCGTACCCGCGATGGCATAGGCCACGACTAAAGGCGGAGAAGCCAAGAATGCCTGTTTGGCATAAGGATGTATCCGACCATCAAAGTTTCGGTTACCTGACAATACCGCCGTCGTATAGAGATTACGGTCGATAATCTCACGCTGAATCGCAGGATCCAGAGCCCCTGACATGCCGTTGCAGGTGGTACATGCAAAGGCCACTATACCAAAACCTAGCTGCTCCAACTCTGACTTCAAGCCAGCCGCTTCGAGATACAGGGCGACCGTTTTAGAGCCTGGAGCCAGCGAACTTTTTACCCAAGGCTTGCGGGTTAAACCAACACGGTTGGCATTTCTTGCGAGCAGGGCTGCGGCGATGACATTGCGCGGATTACTGGTATTGGTGCAACTGGTAATAGCGGCAATGATCACTGCTCCATCCGGCATTTGACCCGGCACCTCCTGCCAGGGAGCAGCAATACCTCGCGCTGCCAACTCCGAAGTAGGCAGCCGCTTGTGCGGATTGGAGGGGCCCGCCATATTGCGTACCACGCTGGATAAATCAAATTCGAGCACACGTTCATAATCAGCCAGCTGCAGGGTATCCGCCCATAAACCAGCTTCCTTGGCGTAGATTTCCACCAAGCGCACCTGCTCATCTTCACGGCCGGTCAAGCGCAGATAATCCAGGGTCTGCTGATCGATGGAAAACATTGCTGCAGTGGCACCGTACTCAGGCGCCATATTGGAGATGGTGGCACGATCACCCAGAGTCAGGGCGGCTGCGCCAGGCCCGTAAAACTCAAGATAAGCACCGACCACTTTACACTGACGCAGAAACTCAGTCAGCGCCAGAACCACGTCGGTAGCTGTTATTCCAGGCTGTGGCTTACCCTGCAACTGAACACCGATGATCTCAGGCAACCGCATCCAGGAGGCACGGCCTAACATCACACTTTCAGCTTCAAGCCCTCCAACACCGACCGCTATAACGCCCAAGGCATCCACATGAGGGGTATGGCTATCGGTACCCACCAGAGTATCCGGATAAGCCACTTCCTGATCGATATGAATAACGGGGGACATACGCTCCAGATTGATCTGATGCATGATGCCATTACCCGGAGGAATCACATCGACATTCTTGAAAGCCGACTTCGTCCAATTAATAAAATGAAAACGATCTTCATTGCGTCGGTCTTCCACCGCCCGGTTCTTGGCAAAAGCATCCGGATCATAGCCACCACATTCTACCGCCAGCGAGTGATCAACAATCAGCTGCACTGGCACCACAGGATTGACCTGTGCCGGGTCACCACCTTGTTCGGCAATGGCATCGCGCAAACCAGCCAGATCGACCAATGCCGTCTGCCCCAAAATATCATGGCAAACAACCCGAGCTGGAAACCACGGAAAGTCCCGGTCACGTCGACGATCAATGATCTGTCTGAGGCAATCACTCAGAATCTCAGGATCACAGCGCCGAACCAGATTCTCTGCATGAACACGGGAGGTATAGGGCAGATGATCCCAGGCCCCTGCTTGCAAATCATTGACGGCAGCACGGGCATCAAAATAATCCAGTGCTGTACCTGGAAGGTTTTTGCGGTAGCAGCTGTTCATCTTAGGTGCGATCCTTTAACGGAACAAATTTTTGATCTTCTGGTCCGCTATAGTTGGCACTGGGACGGATAATTTTACCGTCGATGCGTTGTTCGATGACATGTGCAGACCAACCACTGGTGCGGGCGATGACAAACAACGGCGTGAACATGGCTGTAGGCACTCCCATCATGTGATAACTGACGGCACTGAACCAATCCAGATTGGGAAACATTTTTTTCACCCCCCACATCACCGATTCCAGACGCTCTGCAATATCAAACATTTTCATGTTGTGCTGCTCAGCGCTGAGTTGACGAGCGACTTCCTTGATGACCTTGTTGCGCGGATCACTCACGGTATACACAGGATGGCCAAAACCTATAACGACCTCCTTGCGGCCTACCCGTTCACGTATATCAGCCTCAGCCTCTTCTGGATCGTTGTATCGTTTCTGGATCTCAAAGGCTACCTCGTTAGCGCCACCATGCTTGGGGCCACGCAAAGCCCCAATACCTCCGGTCAACGCCGAATACATATCCGAGCCGGTACCTGCTACCACACGGGACGTAAATGTTGAAGCATTGAATTCATGCTCAGCATACAGAATCAATGAGGTATGCATGGCACGAACCCAACTCTCACAAGGCTGTTTACCATGCAGGAGATGCAGAAAATGACCACCGATAGAGTCATCGTCAGTTTCAACATCGATGCGCTTACCGTTATGACTGAAATGATACCAGTACAGCAACATGGAGCCTAAGGAAGCCATCAGCTTATCAGCGATGTCACGGGCACCCGGGTGATTATGGTCATCTTTTTCCGGAGCGAGGCATCCGAGTACAGAGACACCCGTCCGCATGACATCCATAGGATGGGCCGAGGGCGGCAGTTGTTCCAACGCCACCTTAAGCCCGGCAGGCAGGCCGCGTAAGGCCTTGAGTTTCGCCTTGTAGGCCGTCAGTTCAGCGATGGTGGGCAGTTTTCCATGCACCAGCAGGTGTGCAATCTCTTCAAACTCACAAGTGGTAGCCACATCCAGAATGTCATAACCACGGTAGTGCAGATCGTTACCACTACGACCGACAGTGCACAGGGCCGTGTTACCAGCCACGGTACCTGACAAGGCGACTGATTTTTTCGGCTTGGGTAGCACGTTAGGGGTCTCGCTCATCTTCACTATCCTCTGCTAGGCAAATATTGATGGTTGGCTATCGTTGACCTGAATTCACTTTCCTTTGGAAAACAGCTGATCAATCTTGGCTTCATAAGCGTGGTAACCTAAAAACTCATACAACTCCTGGCGCTGCTGCATGGTATTGAGGACACCTTCTTGCGTGCCTTGCTGGCGAATTTCCCTGAAGACCTGGAGTGCGGCTTTTTGCATAGCACGCGTTGCTGACAGCGGGTAGAGAACCATGGCCACACCCTGCTCGCCCAACTGCTGCGTCGTATAATAAGGAGTACTACCAAACTCCGTAATGTTGGCAAGCACCGGAACACTTACAGCATCGCAGACTTGTTGATACATGCTTAAATCTGTCATGGCCTCAGCAAAAATCGCATCGGCTCCAGCCTCAACATAAGCACAGGCCCGGTCGATGACACCTTGCAAACCCTCCTTCTGCAAAGCATCGGTACGAGCCATCAGCACAAAATCAGTATCCGTCTTGGCATCTACGGCCGCTTTAACCCTATCCACCATCTCATCGACAGCAACGATTTCCTTGTTAGGGCGGTGACCACATCGCTTAAGTGCCACCTGATCTTCAAGATGCACGGCAGCAACCCCTGCGCGTATCATTTCTCTGATAGTACGGGCGATATTGAAGGCTCCTCCCCATCCCGTATCAATATCCACTAACAACGGAGTGTCCACCGCCGCCGTAATTCGACGCGCATCGATAAGCACATCCTCCAGCGAAGTAATGCCTAAATCCGGCAACCCGTAGGAGTAATTGGCGACACCGGCTCCCGACATATAAATTGCCCGGTATCCCACCTGAGTGGCCATCATGGCCGCATAAGCATTTACCGTCCCCATCACCTGCAAGGGTTTTTCTTCGACCAGGGCACGGCGAAAACGGGCACCTGCTGATAACTGATGACTCATGAATCCTCTCCTCAGATTTGACCTGGCAACACCTGCTCAGCCAGATCAGAAAAATGTTCTTCGATATTGCGACGCGCTGCACCGATATGGCGCTGCATTAGTATTTCAGCCATTTCACCATCGCCGGCAGCTATGGCTTCAATGATGTGATGATGCTCCTGGAAGGCCTTGTGCGGACGTCCTTCCGTGACGGAGAATTGATAACGATACAAACGCACGCGGTGGTACAACTCCCCACACAGCATCTGCATAAGCACCCCATTACCTGAGCCCTGTACAATGCGGTAGTGAAAATCAAAATCACCTTCGCTTTGAAAATAGGCGCGCCCTTCCTGTAACTCGGCCTGCTGCTCATGCATGTGCAGAAGCTGCCTCAGACCTTGCACTTGATCAGGGGTCATATGCTGGGCTGCCAGTCGCGCCGCCATACCCTCGAGCTCTTCACGAACCTGATAAATTTCGATCAGTTCAGTAAACGATAGAGAAATAACCCGTACCCCGACATGTGGAATACGCGTAATCAGCTTGCGCCCTTCCAAACGACGCAAAGCCTCACGCAAAGGACCTCGTGATACACCATAACGCGATGCTAATTCGGCCTCGGACATCTTACTGCCAGGCTTCAGCTCACCTTTAACGATGGCATCCTGAATAGCAGAAAACACCCGATCCGCCCGGGTTAAACTACCCTCGGTAGCATCCTCAGTATGCTGCAAGCCAACCATGATCGTCTCAGCCATAAACTTAATATTGTCGACAATATTTTGGATAAAAGAAAATTACATCATCATTTTCTTGGTGTCAATTAATATAATCTTAAAATTGTCGACAATGCATGCAATCACCGCGACTTAGGTCTCTGACCTACTGCCGTCACTACACTGCGGACCCTTTGGACTTAAATGTTAATACAACACGGCTGCCTACCCCAGCGCTGCAGAATGCACTGACCCCTGCAAACCTAAGCTGACCTTTATTGCCCTAATGATCGTAGTGATGGCGACTGGCATGGTCATGACTGATCTTGATCGTCAGTTCGCTTGATGAGTACGCAGCTGTTTCAAGACAGGAGCAAAGGCATCTTCAGCACTTTCAGGATGATCTGATGCACTGAAGTCTAAGACCGTAGGCCAAGACTTTACCAATGCTTCTGGAATATCAGCTGCTGCGAGAGGAAGGCGCAGCCCTTCTGATCGCTCCCAGCGCAGCTTGGAAAAATAACCTGCACCTACCTCGAACACACTACCACTTTCCATACAATCTGCATGGCACAGCCATGCAACCAATGAACTTACATACTCTGGTTTAAGGTCGGCAACGACTTCAGCGGGCAAGATAGTCTCCGTCATACGCGACCCTGCGATGGGGGCAATACAATTGACATGGATCTGGCGACTTCGCCCTTCGATAGCCAGTGATTGTGCCAACCCGATGATGCCCATTTTGGCTGCAGCATAGTTGGCCTGACCAAAATTGCCATAGATACCCGCTGCAGACGTGGTCATGATGATACGACCATAACCCTTCTCCCTTAACACGTGCCAAGCTGCTCGCGTTACACGAAAGCAACCATGAAGATGCACTTGCAACACCTGTTCCCAGTCTTCATGCGTCATCTTGTGAAAACTGCTATCGCGCAATATACCCGCATTGTTCACCACAATATCCAAGGTACCCCAGGTAGCTAATGCTGTTTCGACGATTTTCTCACCCGAGAGTACGGAGTCATAACTTGCTACGGCTTGCCCTCCTTGATGGCGAATCAGATCAACCACTTGATCAGCTACTTCAGCGGTATAACCTCCTCCGCGAAGATCTCCCCCAACATCATTAACTACGACTCGTGCGCCACGACTTGCCAGTAAGAGAGCGTACTGTCGACCCAGCCCCTGTCCTGCCCCCGTGATGATGGCAACCTTTCCCTCAAAATGCAGCCTGTCATGCATAGTCATACACACCCCAACCCTTAGCACTGCCTTTATTGACCCAAAAACCACCCAACAAATTATTACACAAAACAATTTTTTTTGTTAATTGGTGTATTAAATTACCGCAGATACCTCGTAACTGCTCATGAGGCTTATACTGCTGTCAGGGAGACTATGAACCCCAACGGATGCACTTCATGAAAATTCTGCGCACACCTGAAAAACGCTTCGAACGATTGGCCGACTATCCCTTTCAAGCTCACTATGTCGATGTCCAGGAGAACGGCCTGCGCATGCATTATGTCGATGAGGGGCCTAAAGATGCGATGCCTGTCTTGATGTTGCATGGTGAGCCCACCTGGAGCTACCTCTACCGTCATATGATCCCCATTATTGCCGCGGCAGGTCACCGCGTCATCGCCCCAGACCTTGTGGGATTTGGCAAATCCGATAAACCCTCTGCCATAGAAGATTACAGCTACCTTGGTCATATGACGTGGATGCAACGCTTTATCGATATTCTGGAGTTGAAGAACATTACCTTGGTTTGCCAAGACTGGGGATCACTCTTGGGCTTACGATTGGCTGCTGAAAACGCATCTCGATTTCGCAGCATCGTTGTTGGCAATGGCATGTTACCCACCGGCGATCTCAAGGTTCCTCGTGCATTTCACCTCTGGAAGAACTTTGCCATCTACAGCCCCTGGTTTCCCATCGCTCGTATCGTCAATTCCGGTTGTTTCAAAAAATTGGGACCTGAGGAGTTGAAGGCCTACGATGCTCCCTTTCCTTCATCTTCCTATAAGGCTGGTGCACGCGCTTTTCCAAGATTGGTTCCTATCTCCCCTGATAATCCAGCTTCACCAGCCAATCGTGCTGCCTGGGAAATTCTCAAAACATGGAAGAAGCCTTTCCTCACTACTTTCAGCAACGGCGACCCCATCACCCGTGGAGGCGATAAATATTTGCAGCAACATATTCCTGGCGCCCAAGGGCAAGCTCATACGGTGCTGACCGGAGGCCATTTCTTGCAAGAGGATTCACCCGTGGCCTTTGCTCAGGTCATCAACTCACTACTGGCAGGTATTAAAAAACCCGAGGAGTGAAATCCTGGCGCGCCTCCAGGGAGGCGCCCATGATGACCCTTACCAGAACTTTTTTTGTAAAGTCTCATCAAAGGCGGGCTTCTCTTGCCCGATATCGATCCCCGACTGCAAAAAGACATCTATTCGATGGCGTGATAATGAAACCGCTTTTTCTGATATATCGCACCCGATAAAACAGGCTCTCTGTCTTAACGCGGCCACCGCAGAACTACCTGATCCCACAAAGGGGTCGCACACCATAAACTCAGTAGAATCCTGCGCTTTGCTGGAAGCAATCATGGCCTCAAATAACTCAACAGGCTTCTGTGTTGGATACGCTGCTCGGTGTAATCTTTTTATTTTCCAAATATCTGGAATGTCCCGCCGGGTCACCGGGCGCTTGCCCTTGGAAGCGAATAAAATAAATTCAGTTTGCCTGCGAAAATAATGACCCATACCGATGTTTACTTTGTCCCAGGTCACGACGTTTTTAACATTGAAAAAATCTCTGACCATGGCGCCCAGAGATAACAGAGAGAATGAATCAAACATCAAGAACAGATGCCTATCTTGTTTAAGTACGCGCTTGCACTCTGATAAAAACTGGCTGTAATTTTCAGGGGTATCATGAAACTCTTCAAACCATGTACCTTCGCCTTTTTCCTGATACTTACCCACAATTCTCCCCTGCCCCAGCAACAAATGTTGGTTCATGCCACTGTAAGCAGGGTCAGTCACAATCAGGTCAACACTCTCTGAAGGCTGCGCCTTCAGAAACTTTAAAACGTCTTGATGAACTATGGTTGCTACGGCGGGTTTTACTAGCATCTTGACCTTGTAGCACTCCATTTAGACAGATATGTTATCATGATGTTGCGATTGCCTTTGGAAAAAATGGGGAATTTTCAATCTAATCAAACACCCATCAATCTTGCCATGAGACATCGCCTTCAACCGTGCTCTCAAATGCTCTTCTTCGTTATCTCATAATAAGCCAGAGCATGTTCAAACCGACCAATTTCGTTCAAAACTTTTCACAAGTTGCCACCCTATTTGAAAAACCGTAGCATGTCGGCAACTCAGCTTGGATGCCCTTCACCATGGACAAACTTATCTCGTATCAACTCTCTGAAGGTATCGCCACGATTGTTCTTGATGACGGTAAGGCCAATGTTATGTCGGAACGTATGATCCTGGAGCTAGGACATGCTCTGGATCAGGCAGAACAGGATAATGCTGTTGTACTGCTTACTGGCCGGACAGGTGTATTTTCTGCCGGGTTTGATTTGGGTACCTTACGCGCCGGGGGTGAATCTGCCCTGCGTATGCTCAACTCAGGCTTCGCCCTGGCTGCACGCCTCGCTGAACTGCCTCTGCCTGTCATCATTGCCAGCAATGGACATGCACTGGCCATGGGTGCATTTCTGGTACTGGCTGCTGATCTACGCATCGGGGTTTCAGGAGACTACAAGCTGGGCGCCAATGAAGTCGCCATTGGACTTCCTGTGCCTTACTGTGCTGTGGAGCTCTGTCGTATGCGCCTGACCCCTGCCTGCTTCCAGCGTGGTGTCTTGCAAGCGGAGATATTCAACCCGGTAGATGCTGTACAAGCCGGTTTTCTGGATCGTGTCGTTGAAGCTCATGCACTGGCAGACACTGCCCGAACTGCTGCCCGTCACCTGGCACAATTGGACCGCAGATCTTATGTAGAAACTAAAAAACGCCTACGACATTCAGTGTTACAGACTCTTCCTACCGCTTTGGAGCAAGATGATGCCAGCTTCCGACAGATTCTAGGATTGTCCTAGTCTTTGCAGGAATCCATTTATGGGGCTTCCCTCACACTGAGCAGCCCCTAATGCTTGAAACATCGTGTGATAACAGGCTGCCTATGCTTAACATGGATCCTGATGCGGCTAGCCCAGCGACCGATCAGCACCCCATGGCGTACTTTCCCGAATAATTGCCAGCAGTATGGCCATAACTCTACCACCCGCTTTTGCGCGAGGGGCTCCACCCAATTTTATGATGGGGTGGAGGGGGGATAGCGTCCGGCGCGTAGCGGCGTTTAGTTTTCGGGTCTGGCCTGTCCCTCGAACGACACAAGCATGGGTGCGGTCAGGCATTTTTTGCGATATTTCGTCACAATAACTAAATGATAGTGTAATACATAAACGC
>JAJZHP010000067.1 GCA_021804355.1 Pseudomonadota bacterium
GAAGAAGATGCCTGAGTCAGCTTGTGATACTACGCAAAAAATCTCAACCCATCAGGCAGCACTACCGATAAAAACAGGAATTTCAATCTGCTGGTATTCATGGAGTTTCGAGTTGCTGATGACACACGGCATCTGGTCATGCTGGCAACAGCGCTATTTTTGGGTACTCATGCTTATGCTGCCGATGAAACTGCAGCCAAGGATCTGGCCCGTCAAAATGGCTGTTTTCGCTGCCACAGCGTATCGCATGCTAAAGATGGTCCTGCCTGGAAAGATGTGGCCGATAAACTGCGGGGCAACCCGGGTGCAGAAGCCAAACTGATACACCATATCACATCGGGGGAACCAGCCAAATTCCCTGATGGTCACGTAGAGAAGCACAAGATTATCCAGTCAGACAACCCCGCCCAGATTAAAAACCTGGTCGATTGGATTCTCTCTCTTAAATAAATCACGGGTTAGCGGTAACAGCCCTCGCCAGCGAGCTGGCTGAACCTAACAACCCAGGGAGCAACGATATGAACGCTTTGTGGCGATTCGCCGCTGTGGTATTGCTTGTTTTCGGCTCGGCCGGAATTCACAACTCTTATGCAGACACCCCGTCATCCACCGTGAAAAAATCACTGGACCGCGATGCTGTCTGCACCCGCTGCCATGATGAAAATGAACAGCGCCCAGTCCTGTCTATCTACAAAACTCCCCATGGGGTCAAGGCTGATGAGCGTACGCCCAGCTGCCAGTCCTGCCATGGAGAAAGCTTGGCGCACATACAAAATAAAGCAGGGGCAGCTGTACGTCCCGCGCCTGACGTGCTGTTTGGCTACCGCAAACCGGTTCATTCCGACTACGAACGAGCCACAGCCGCCACACAAAACAGCACCTGCCTGACCTGCCATAACCACACGGCCAAACTCGCCCTGTGGGCCGGTAGCCAGCATGAAAACAGAGATATTCCTTGCGCTGCCTGCCATAAAGTACACGTGGACCGTGACCCGGTCATGAACAAAGTAACACAACCTGATGTGTGTTTTGCCTGCCATCAGACACAACGCGCCCAGATGCATAAGATATCTACCCACCCCGTCCTTGCAGGCAAACTTGGTTGTTCGGATTGTCACAACCCCATGGGTTCAACAGGTCCTACCTTGCTGATCAAGAACTCGGTCAATGAGACCTGCTACACCTGTCATGCTGATAAGCGTGGACCTTTCCTCTGGGAACACGGTCCTGTGGTAGACAATTGTTTAAACTGCCACACACCGCACGGTTCCAACAACCCAACCCTGCTCAAACAGCGTCCTCCTTACCTGTGCCAGGACTGCCATAGCGGTGACCATGCCCGCATGTCATTCAGCGGATCCAACCTGCCTGGCGGCAATGCTTACACCGCCAAAGCTCTAGGCGGCGCTTATCCGCAAGGGGCCGTACAAGTACAAACGGTGGGCCGCTCATGCCTTAACTGTCACTCGATGGTGCATGGATCCAACTCACCAGCTGGCGCGAAATTCCAACGCTAGGGCCATGAATTTGAATGCGAGGTATAAACCATGAATATTCAACCTAGATTTATGCTGACACGGACATCGTCAGCCATCAAAAGGGTGTTAATACTTTCTACTGTCATCCCTGCAGCCTTCGCTGCAGGGGCTGATGACCCCTACACCGATCTCACCACACGTAGCAGCAGCGTGGAAATCGGAGCAGGATGGATCAACAACGGCAACGACAGTTCAAAATTTGGCGAATACAATGGCTTGGACATGACCAATGGCTACGGTATCGGTAATTTTGATTTGGAAGGTGGTTCCCAATTTGACAGCAACAGCACGGAAAGACTGAGCATTGAGGGCACAGACCTGGGGCTAGACACCCGCAACTTAAGTTTGGATTACCGTAAGCAAGGAAGTTTTAAGGTCAATATCGATTACGATGAGTTGACCCGAAATTTTGATAACAGCTACCAGACCCCCTATCTGGGGGCCGGTGGCAATAGCCTGATTCTTCCTAGCAACTGGAGCATTCCAGGGATGGGAACAGCCACTTTAACCAATGGCGTGCTGACCAAAGGGGCCAGTAGTTTAGGATTGGCAGCTCCTGCCGGAGGCTCCACCGCCTTAACTTCCAAATTAACAGCAGCTCAGCAAGCCACGGACTTAGGCGATTTCCAGAGCTATAAGATTGGCACCGTGCGTAAAACCACCGGAGCCGGGTTTAGCGGCGAATTGAGCAGCCGCTGGCAATTGACCGGGTCGGTATCACAAATCGATCAAACAGGCACCAAGGCGTTAGGCGATGTCTCGGGCTTAGGGGCGGGTGAAATTGCATCGATTCTTCCCTACCCTATCGACCAGACCACCAACCAATATAACTTGGGTGTCAATTTCACCGGAGAAAAAGCCTTCTTCCAGGCTGCTTACTACGGATCAGACTTTATTAACAATGTCCCCTCGGTCAACTGGCAGTCCTGGTCGGTGGTACCGGGGCAGGCAACTCCCGGGCTGACTTCGATGAGTACGGCTCCGTCCAATCTGTTCCAGCAAATCACTATGACAGGAGGATATAAATTTTCGCCGACGACACGCCTAATCGCAGAAGGCTCCTACGGTCGCAACACGCAGAACACCGGATTCCTGACCAATACAGAATCCTTTAGCAATTATGTCGGTATCAATAACTTACCCGAGTCATCCTTACATGGATTGGTGATCACCAAAGATCTCGATCTTAAACTATTAACTGAGCCCTTGAATAAGCTACGCATCACCGTCGATGCCAAGCTCAAAGACAGAGATAACCGCACGCCTGTAAACACCTTTAACTTCACCGATGTAGGCGCGGGCGGCTCAGGAACGCTGGGTAATGCTAGCTCCTTTGGCAATGCTGAGCAAAATAACCCCTACAGCAAGGACCTCAATGAGTTCAGCGTCAAAGGGGATTATCGCATCAGCAATAACCAAAGTTTCTCTTTGGGCTTCGTCACACAGGGCATACACCGCTGGTGTGAAGGCGCCTGGATAGATTGTGCTGACGCCGACAATACTAGAGAGAATACGTTTAAACTCAACTACCATGTCACCTTCAGCGATAGTCTTTCTGGCAATATCGATGAGTCGATCAGCAAACGCCGCGTCGACTACTATAACCAGAATCAATGGTTATCACTGCTGCCGGGCACTCAACCCTACTTGTCGCAAATTGGCTTGTACGGTGGGGGCTATGGTCCAGCGGTCATGCCTGTGAGCAACCCCGCAAATCCCCTGTATAACACGGGAGCCAACGGCATCTGTGGTACGACAGCGTTTCCCAATTGCCGCGTGCTGCCCAACAGCCTGTATGACAGTGAAAATGTACTCAGTGAAATGCCTGGCATGCAACGTTACTACGTCGCTAATGAAAATGCGGGCAAATTACGCTTCCATCTCAACTGGCAGGCTACTGATGCGCTGGCATTTGATGGCGGGGTCGATTTCGACAACACTCAATACCCGGATGCCACTTACGGCTTACAGATCATGAAGGGCACCTCGGTCAACCTGAATGCATCTTTTATCGCCACACCTGACCTGAGCATGAATGCTTACGTCAATGTCGAAACCCAAAACTCGCAACAAGAAGGCTGGGCCTACGGCAACGGGGGGATAACACCTTACAGCGGCAACTCGACGTCAGCCCCTTACTCAGGGTGCCCGGCCAGTTTTGCCAGTAGTGATGCCTTCAGCTGGGCCAATGCCAGCGCCAAGATTGATCCTTGTACGCAGTGGCAGTCTAACGTCAGCAACCGCGACTACGTGTTCGGGTTTAGCGTGGTGCAAAAGAACCTGCTGGCTGACAAGTTGGATGTTAAAGCTGATATCAGCTACATCAACAGCACTGTGGCCAACAACATGAACGGCAATGTGTTGCAAGCTGCCATCGCCAGCGTTCCTGCGCTGACTTATGGAGGTTATATGCCCGCTCAGAGCCTGCCCAACATCACCAGTGACACCTTCCAGATGAATCTCAGCGCGCAGTATCGTCTGGATCATCTGTCAGCGGTGAAACTGGGGTATACCTGGGCTCGCATGCAGACCAACGACTACTATTACAGCGGGTACCAAGCAGGTGGGCAAAGTCAGATTCTGCCTACCATGCAACAACCTTATGCCTATGTCGTACAAGCGGTAGCGCTGTCATACCTACGTTCTTTTTAAGCAGTACTGAGACCTCATCCAGAAGCCCTAGCCAGGCTTCTGGATAGTCCTGCATCAACTCAACAGCACCTGTAACTGGAGTAGAACCGCCATGGTCAATCCCGACGAGATGTATGTCAGTGCCATCCTTAAACGCATCTGGCAATTCCTCAGAAAACCCAGTGCTCACTACTCCCTGCTGGCTTTAGTCAGTGTAGGGTTTGTCGCAGGCATAATTTTCTGGGGTGGCTTTAACACTGCCCTGGAAGCTACCAACCGCCTGGAATTCTGCATCGGTTGTCACGAAATGCGAGACAATGTTTATCAGGAGTACAAAAAAACCATTCACTATCAAAATCCGGTCGGTGTTCGCGCTATCTGCTCAGATTGCCACGTGCCTCATGCCTGGGTGCCCAAGATGTGGCGCAAGATGCAAGCCAGCATGGAAATCTGGGCCAAGATCACAGGCAAAATCGATACCTGTGAGAAGTTTGTCGATCATCGCCTGGAAATGGCCAAGCATGAATGGGCGCGTATGGAAGCCAATAAATCACAGGAATGCAGAAACTGTCATAGCTTTGCAGCCATGACAACCTCGACGCAAACCCCGGATGCCGCTGCCCATCACTTGCAGGCCATGAAAACCAATGAAGCCTGCATAGACTGTCATAAGGGGATTGCCCATATGCTACCTAAAGGCTATGTTGATCCTGCACAGTCCGAAGACTGAGCAGGCACCGTTGACGGGAGGAGGATGCAAAAACTATCGGTTCCTCCTCTTTTAATCCCTATGAAATTTTTAGCCCACTTGCTCTGACCAACCGTTGCATGGTTAATCCTGGTAGGGGCAGATTCGAATCAGGCGGCAGCTTATGACTATCGAAATTGAACTCAAGCTGCAATTACCCCGATCACAGAACCGCAGGTTCCAGCAATGGCTCAAAACTCACCAGCCTCAAGCTGAAGGTCCTGTTATCGAACATCAGGTCAGTATCTATTTCGATACGCCTGCGCTGGATCTTGCGCATCAAGGCATGGGTTTACGTTTGCGGCGACAAGGCAATCACTGGATACAAACGCTTAAACTTCACCAACAGGCTGGCGCTGGCCTGCATCAACACCAAGAATATACGACCGTAGTTGCCAACCCCAGTCTGGAACTGAACCAGCTTGATCAAGGACCCGCTGCTGATTTCATACAAGGGGCCGCTATCCAAAGCGCCCTCAAGCCCTTGTTCCAGACAGACATTAAACGCACTCTCTGGATGGTGTCCCCGGCACCTGATACACGTATCGAAATCGCCCTGGATTCCGGTCACATCATCAGTGGCACTCGTTCGCTACCGATCAATGAAATTGAATTAGAACTCCTGCAAGGTGACTTACAGGCAGTTTATGTTTTAGGTGAGCGGTTGGCAGAGCACCTGTCTTTGACCCTGCAAAACAAGAATAAAGCAGAGCTAGGCTATAGGCTTTATATGGGACAGGTTAAAGAAGCTGTGGCCCCTCATCTCGCCACATCTACGCTATCACCCTTAACCGCATCACATCAGGCTATGCAGTCCCTTGCGCTGGCTCATATTCAATACCTGCAGGATCAGCTAAACGCTATATTGGCTATGCCCGAACACCTCGAACCCGTTCATCAGGCGCATGTTGCCCTGCGCCGTTTGCGTAGTCTGCGTAAAGCCTTTTCACAGGTCGTAGACCATGAACGCTGGGAAATCTTATTGCCCGATCTGAAATGGCTGATGAAAAAAATTGGTGACGTGCGCGATCTTGACGTCTTTATCGATGAGATTTTACTCCCTATGGAGCAAATCCCTGCTTTCAAGTCGCAACTTGCACCTCTACGACAACTGGTAATCGCACGGCGAGCTCAACGCTATGAAGAGCTGGACTGGGCCCTTTCCTCAGCACGCTGCACCATTCTACAATTAAAACTATTGGCGTGGGTGACCTTCCCCGCCCCCAACCGCGCCTCCCTAGTCCTGGATAAATTAGCTCAACAGGCGTTGCATCGCTTACAAAAAAAAGTGCACCATGCCAGTCATAACGTATCTCTGTTAACCGATGAACAACGCCATCGTTTGCGTAAAGACCTAAAAACTTTGCGTTATAGCGTGGAGTTTTTTGGCCCACTGTTTAAACATCGCCGTGTGGAGCATTTCCTGGATCCTCTGCAGAGTTTGCTGAAATCCTTAGGCTCCTTAAATGATGGCCGTTCTGCCCGAGAACTTATCCAGTCATGGCTCCAACAATATCCTGAACTAAAACCCGCTGCCGATGCGATGATCGGCTGGATTGCCCACCAAGAGTCCCTGGCCCGCCTACATGCCGAAGATGCCGCCCTCATCTGGCTTAGAACCCCGCCTTTCTGGTAAAAAAGCCAAAAAAAACGGGCAGGAACTTAGCTCTCCCGCCCGTATATGAACAAAGCACCGTCAACTCAATGCCCACCGCCCATAACGACCTTAACCATTTCTTCAACCACTTTTTTGGCATCACCAAAGATCATCATGGTTTTGTCGAGATAGAACAGGTCATTATCCAGACCCGCATAGCCCGTCGCCATAGAGCGTTTGATGACCATAACCGTACGGGCACGATATGCTTCCAGAATAGGCATGCCATAGATGGGGGATGCCGGGTTGTCCTTGGCTGCTGGATTCACCACATCATTGGCCCCAATAACCAGCACGACGTCGGTAGAAGCAAAATCACTGTTGATGGCCTCCATCTCAAACACATCCTCGTAGGACACATCCGCCTCTGCCAACAAGACATTCATATGTCCAGGCATGCGCCCTGCCACCGGATGAATGGCGTAACGAACTTTGACACCTTTCTCCTTGAGGGCCTCGGCCAATTCTTTCACAGCATTTTGCGCACGCGCTTGTGCCAGACCATATCCCGGAACAATAACCACACTATCAGCATGCGTCATCAGGAACGCTGCATCATCTGGGGATCCTGCACGATAATTTTTCTCACCCCCGGCTCCCTCATCTGCTGCAGCGCCAGCGGTGGTACCAAATCCACCAAACAATACGTTCAGCAAAGAACGGTTCATGGCGCGACACATGATGTACGACAAGATAGCGCCCGAGGACCCTACCAGGGATCCGGCGATAATCAGCATGGAGTTGTTCAAGGTAAAACCTATGCCAGCCGCCGCCCATCCCGACAGGGAGTTCAGCAAGGACACCACCACGGGCATATCTCCACCACCAATGGGCGCAATCCAGAAATACCCGAAGACCAAGGCGACGCCTGTCATCGCCAGGAACGCGACAACATCCTGTGTCATAAAATAGTCAACGCCCAATCCCAGCATCACCACGAACAAGATAGCCTGAACGGGTTTAACCCAACTTCCCTTGAGGGGGCGAGCGGCGAGTTTTGCTGAAAGTTTTCCCCAGGCGATCACAGAAGCTGTAAAGGTAATGGCGCCGATAAAGCATCCGACAAAGAGCTCAAACCGGTGTACCATGTCATGGGTTACGCCAGGATGAAACACGGCCGCCACCGCGATCAATACAGCTGCCAGACCGACCAGCGAGTGCATCATCGCCACCGTCTCAGGCATTTGCGTCATCGGTACGGTACGGGCTCGATAAATACCGATACAGGCGCCCACCGCCATAGCACCCAAGATCAAAGGTACATTCGGATTCTGCGCCACAAAAAAGGTGGTCATCACGGCCAAAGCCATTCCGATCATACCGTAACGATTGCCTATCACCGCAGAGATCGGAGAAGATAAACCGCGCAGGGTCAGAACAAAGAGAACGGCACCTACCAGATAGGCCCAATCGGCGTATTGCGTTAAATTTTGCATGGTCAGGCCCCTTTACTTCTTTTTCTTCTTGAACATATCCAACATACGTTCTGTGACGGCAAAACCGCCAAAGATATTGATGCTGGCAAGAAGTACGGCTAGTGCACCCAGAACACTGGTCAGGGTCATGGAGTGGCCAGGAATATCGACAGCCTGCAACATGGCACCCACCACGATAATGCCGGAAACCGCATTAGTGACCGCCATTAAAGGTGTATGCAGCGCAGGAGTCACACTCCAGACCACGTAATATCCAACAAAAATAGCCAGCACAAATATGGTGAACACCGTGACAAAGGGAATCGACCCTGCCTGTTCAGCTATTTGTGCAGCCCCATGGGCGACGATTGCTTGCATGACACGCTCCCCCTCAGTTGGGCTTCTTGTAAATGACGTGACCAGCATCAACGATCAACGTGGGTTTAACCATATCGTCATCACGCTGCAATTTTAATTCCTTAGCTTCGTTATCATGCTGAGGCTGTAAAAAATTCAGGAGATTACGTGCGTACAGTGCTGATGTTTCCGCTCCCACAGTTGCGGGTATATTGCCGACACCGAGTATTGTCACGCCATGCTCGGTCATGACCGTCTGATCTAGCTGTGAGCCTTCAACGTTACCGCCAGAACTGACCGCCATATCGACAATAACCGAGCCCGGACGCATTTTTGCAACCGTAGCTTCGCGTACCAGAATAGGAGCCTTACGTCCAGGGATCAGAGCTGTGGTGATGACGATATCGGCCGCACTCACCGCTTTGTCAACCACCTGGGCCTGATCACGCACATACTCTGCCGAGGGCACCCAGGCATATCCCCCCGTCCCCAAGGCTTTAGCTTTCTCTTCATCGCTCATCGGCACATCAAGCCACTTACCACCTAAGGATTCTACTTGCTCCTTAGCCGCTGGACGCATATCGGAAGCTTCTACCACCGCCCCCATACGACGCGCCGTAGCAATAGCCTGCAATCCTGCCACACCAACCCCCAGCACGACTACGCGTGCAGGTTTAACCGTACCGGCCGCGGTCATCAACATCGGAAACATGCGTTGGTAGGCGTTGGCTGCCATCAATACTGCCTTGTAACCTGCTACGTTGGCCTGGGATGACAAAACATCCGAGCTCTGTGCTCGGGTGATGCGAGGAATCAATTCCATGGCAACGCAGGTAAGCTGGCGCTGAGCATACTGTTCCAAATAGGGATTATTGTGCGGTGCAAACATAGCCAGCACCACAGCCCCTGATTTGATCAAAGCAGCTTCAGCCGCATCCGGTGCAGCCACTTTCAGGACCACATCGCTATTTTGTAGCGTTGTAGCTGCATCCGCAGCAATCTCCGCACCTGCATCCTTATAAGCCTGATCGATATAGCTTGAAACTCGTCCAGCTCCGCTCTGCACTACCACGCTATAGCCTAGCCCCACAAACTTGCGAACAGTCTCAGGCGTCGCGGCAACGCGGGTCTCACCGGCTGTCGTTTCAGCGGGAATCCCTATCTGCATGGTCAACCCTCATCGTGTTGAGTGATCATGAATACGGCCGCTATGCAACAGCGACCCCAAAACCCTTCCTGTCCCCTGAAGGGCAGGCGATTGTAATGTAAGGTTAACGATCTGTGTCAAAACCAAGACCCCAGATTTGTAAATTTTTTCATAATACACCAGATCCACCTAGTTATCCTGTTAGAATAGTGGGCTTTTGTCCTGCCAGTTGATCACCTCATGGGTAGCATGCGTTCACGGCAACGATGGATCGGCACCTTGCTGGTACTGGCCTCCACAGCAGGTTTTTCTGCTAAATCCATCTTTGCCAAACTGGCTTACCACGATGGCTGTGATGCCCTGACTTTAGTCAGCTGGCGTATGTTGCTTTCTCTGCCTTTTTTCCTGTTGGCCATCTACTGGACCACGCGCAGCCCTAATCGCCCTGCCCTCCGTCGGGACGACATCATCAGCATCAGCTTGCTCGGGGTAGCAGGCTATTATCTATCATCGATGCTCGACTTTGAGGGCTTGATGTTTATCTCAGCCAGCCTGGAACGCTTGGCGTTATTTTTATACCCCACCCTGGTGGTGATCCTGGACTTGGCCTTCAATGGCAAGCCCATGAAACGTCAAACATTTTTTGCTCTACTGCTCAGCTATGGTGGCATTGCCCTCGTGGTCATACATGACCTTGGCCATCAACACGGCACCCTGCTAGGCACCCTGCTCGTCATGGGATCAGCCCTGTGTTATGCCTGCTACCTGCTGGGCAGTCAGCCCCTGATTTTGCGACTAGGCTCTCTGCGTTTTACCGGTCTGACGCTCTGTGTGGCCAGTATTTGCGTCTTATTGCAAACCCTATTGCAGGAAGGACCTAGCGCTTTTCATATCAGCTTACCCATATTCTGGCTAGCGCTGGCCACTGCCTTGATTTCCACCGTCATGCCCGTTTTTTTGCTCACCGCAGGCATTGCTCGCATCGGTAGCCAACAAGCTGCTCTCATCGGCAGCATAGGGCCTGTCGCCACCATGTTTCTGGGATCATGGTTTCTGCATGAGCCCATGACCTTACTGCAGCTATTGGGAGCCCTGCTGGTAACCGGCGGCGTGATGGTGGTCAGCAAAGGCTAAAAACTTAGCCGGCTCTTCAGGCAGATCAATCAACATGATCTACAATTCATTAAACCATAACGCATAAGCTGCTCAGGCGCATACGCACTCTGCTCGGAGAAGATTCTTTGCATATCGAAGGCATATCACTCGGCAAAAAACTCGGCCTGATCCTGAGTTTGATCATTGTCATCTTATCCACACTGGCGACGTGGGGCTTGTCCTCTTATTTAACACAAGCTCTGGTACATCGAAGTGAACAGGACCTAGGTAGACTGAATCAACTGGCCATTTCCATGATTGATGCGTTTAATCAGGATCAGAAAACCTCGGTCCATGATCTTGCGCAAATGTTTGAAGGCGAATTCGCTACGCCCTATACCCTGACAGCAGGGGAGGGTCAGCACGCCACCTTACAGGCACATGGTGTGGACCTGGCGCAACGCGACTTGGAAGTGGATCAATTCAGCCATGAGACCGGAGGCAATGCGACCCTGTTCATGCGCGTGGGCAATGATTTCCTGCGTATCGCCACCTCGGTTAAAAACGCCCATGGAGAGCGTGCCGTAGGTACTTATCTGGGCAAAAATCACCCTGCCTATGCCAGCCTGATGCAAGGACATACCTGGCAAGGCAAAGTGAATTTATTTGGTCGTACCTATATGGCAGAGTATGACCCCATACTCAATGCAGCTAGCCAGGTAATCGGCTGCTTTTACGTCGGCCTGGATTTTACGGAAGCACTTAATACGCTGAAAACAAGATTGCGCTCGATCAAGACAAGTTCCACTGGCTACGTTTATGTGCTTGATAATGACCTGGATCCCGGCCTGTTACTGGTGCATCCCCGTTGGGAGGGGCGCAACATTCTTAATGCCAAAGATGAGAATGGGCGTTCATTCATTCGTGAGATGTTGAATCAGCAACAGGGCAGTATGCGTTACTTTTGGCGCAATCCTGGGGAAACTTCACCGCGTGAAAAACTTGTCGTTTACAACACCTATGCACCCTGGAAATGGGTCATCGCTACGGGTGGATATTTGGATGATTTTGTCGCTGAAAGCCATCAATTACGTATCGTGCTATTTTTTGCCTTAAGCGCTCTTATTGTACTGATCATTTTGGCCCTCTATGTTTTACTTCATTACTTTTTGCATCGCCCCTTGGCCTTGGCGGTTGCTGATATGTCCCTGCTTGAAACTGGGCAAATTGATCATGAACTTCATAGACCCTTGGCCCAGGATGAGCTAGGTTACCTGCAATTAACGATGGAAAAACTTCGCTATCGCTTACAGAGCGTGAATAAGAACTTGCGCTTAAATGTTGAAGTTCTAGCCAAAAATTCTCGTGAACTGCTGAATACAGCCGGTAGATCGACAGATCTGGTCAGAGAACAATCTGAGGCAGCTGCCAGTATGGCCGCCGCAGTGGAAGAGATGACGGCCTCGGTAGCCCAAGTGGCTCAAACCACCCAGGAAGCTGGACGGATTGTTCAAGACTCGGCACACCGTTCTCAGCATAGTGCACAGGTCATACGCCAGACTGTCGATGAAATGACACGCATTGCCCAAGATGTTCATGACACCGCATCCAGCCTGCATGCACTGAGCGATCAGGCCACCCAGATTGGCGCTATCGTGACCACCATCAAAGGCATCACTGATCAAACCAATTTACTTGCCCTGAACGCTGCCATCGAAGCCGCACGCGCCGGTGAGGCCGGTCGAGGTTTTGCGGTGGTTGCTGATGAGGTACGACAACTCGCTAGTCGAACCAGCCAAGCCACGCTTCAGATCACAGGCATGATCAGCAAAATCCAGGATGGCTCGCATCAAGCCACCTCCAGTATGGAGCATGTCGTCAACAGCGTTGGTACCGGCGTTAATTTAGCCTCTCGGGCCGGCCAGGAAGTGGCCCTTATGCAGGACGCTGATCGAGAAATCACGAGTATGGTTGACACCATTAGCCAGGCTGTACAGGAACAAAGTCTGGCCATCGCTGAAATCTCTACCCGGGTCAATCTAGTCTCACGCGGCACCGAAGAAGCTGCTGCCAGTTCCCTACAAACCAATCAAGCAGCACAAACCCTCAATAACCTGGCTGAACAGCTCGAGCATATTGCTGGGGACCTGCGTGCAAGGCAACGCTAATGCTCTCAAGCACTCATCGGTCCCGGGCTTATTAGTGTCAATGTGTAGCCGATTGTGTAGCATCCTGCTATGAGTATGCCTCGTTAAACATGGTCGAAGCTAGACTGGGAGGAGCCTGACTCTACGCCGCTGTGTCGTCGGCAAAAAAATGTCAATCAGCTCCATTTTTACACAGCGGTGACATATTGACACCACAAGACAATTTTTGCTAATGTGCCCATATAATAGAAGGGAGACCGTCGCCATAATGCAACCCGTGCGGCAGCCATTCTTTTACTTTGTGGGTATTTAGATATGTCACGCATAAGTGCGAGTGATTCTGAAAAAGGTCGAATTACGGCAAGGGTTCCACTGAAGGTCCAGGAGACCATCCAGCGTGCTGCAGACCTAACCGGCATCCCGCTGAATGCCTACATCATCCAGGTGGTCCACCAAGCAGCTCTTGAAGTCATCGATCGCTTCGACATGAAACGCATCGTGTTTTCTGAACAGGACTCGGAATGGTTTATAGAACAAATGGCCAAGCCCCGCCCCCCCAACGCCAGGTTGAGACAGGCAGCGACCGCTTATAACGAGGATTACCATGTTAGTCCCGATTCACCAACTGTCCCAGGTACCACCTGAGACACTGAAAACACGAAGTACTTTTGACTGCGGAGTACCTGCGCTCAACCAGTATCTGGCGCAAACTGCCTCCCAGCACGAACGTAACCACATGACCCGCACCTTCTGCGCAGTCACTGACCGCAAGATCGTCGGATATTATGCGCTCACAACTACGGAAACGGATGTAAGCGCTCTGTCAGATGCCACCCGCAAACGCCTCCGCCTGCCTTACGGCAACATCCCAGCCATGCGCCTCGTCCGTCTGGCCATTGACATCAGCCTACAAGGCCAGGGCCTGGGAACCAGGCTATTGATGGACGCGCTGAAAAAAGTCGAAACTGTTGCCGCATCTACTGGATGCGTCGGGCTCTTCGTGGATGCCAAAGATAATGCCGCTGCCACCTTTTACACTGGCTTCGATTTCAAACCTTCCCCTAGCGACCCGCTGCTGCTCTTCCTGCCACTACCCACCATCCAAACTCTGTTCTCCTGAACAATCACCATGACATCCCTATCCTGATGACGGGCATCACAGGATGGATTTGACTCGAAGAGGGTTAAGCCAGCGACGTTAAGTCTCACAATAAAAATACAATACAAACAATGAATTACAATAATATTTGGTGCTCAGAAAAGGAACCGAAGTGATATTTTTTGATGATTACCGATAGACACACACAATGTTAGCAGCAACTTGAAATCCCCTTAAAACCAGCAAGTTGAATTTCCATGCCCTGTTTGGCCGGAATGAGCTCATGGCTATACAGGTTAGAAGGGGTCGTCGGTGGATGGGAACAAGGTCAACTGG
>JAJZHP010000068.1 GCA_021804355.1 Pseudomonadota bacterium
CGGCGAGCCGGATCACGTCCACCTGCTTGTTGATATACATCCAGCCATGAATATTTCGGTATTGATTAATAACCTCAAGACGGCCAGCGCACGTCGAACGCGAAACAGGTTCGCTGAGCATCTTTGTCAGTTTTATTACGCCAAGCCATTGTTCTGGCACCGGGCATATTTCGTCGGCAGCGTTGGCGGAGCAACACTAGAAACGGTTCGCGCCTACGTGGATGCACAGGGTACGGCAGAGCACGCAAGAAAATCAGCGGCAAAAGCCAAGCCAAACCCAAAACCGTCCGCTTGACCCCCTGCTGGCGCAAGGCTGGTTCGGAACTCGCCTAGCAAGGGGAATGCGCGGACAAGTGTTCAGAAAGCCGTCATAGCACTCATGTCACCCAAGGAAACTCAAACACAAATACAGTGCCGAGCAATGGACGAGAATTAACTTTGACAGTCCCCCCTAGTTTCATCACCTCAGCGCGGACTGCTGCCATGCCAACACCTCGTCCCGATAACTCCGTGACATCATCCCGACTCGAAACCGAATCAGCAAAAACAAGATCAGTCAAAGACCACCGGCCTGCCTCCGGATACATCGCTGTTGCTTTGCCTCGAAGCACCAACTCATCAATGCCCTGCCCATCATCCTCAATTTCAACAATGAGCCAAGAATCCGAGCACCGTAATCTACACGTGATCTGACCTTCTTCATGTTTATCCGCATCAAGACGATCCGAAGGATATTCAATGCCATGATCAACCGCATTGCGAAATACATGTCCCAAACTGCGCAAAAAAGCACCAAATAAATCAGGGTCAACCTGAATTTCAGGCCCTTCAACAAGCAAAGGCGCAACACATTTTTCAAGACGATGAGCAACACGCTGAATCAGTCGGTCAAATTGCTGCAATTCAGCATTCAGGGATACCAGGCATATACAGGCCAGTTGCTTCAATAAACCCTGTTCATCTGAAAGATGCGTTGGTAATGTCAGCAACCGCTTGGCGAGCAGTTCATAGGCCCGCGCCTGTGTTAGCGTCAGCGTGACGACTCCTCGACGTTCGATAAAATCTTTGCCTAGAACCTGAGCAATGGTAGCAAGATCCTGATCCAGCAAGTGGATCCAATCCAAAGAAAACACGTCATCAACCAGCCTATTGATGACTAACTCATCAAACGCCAATCCAACGCTTCCCTGTAGAGCTGTCTCCGCTGAATGAAGTGCCCAAGGCAGGTCAAAAAAACCAAACTGGTTGAAGGTTCCCTTGAAGGTATGAATCATACGATACAAATCGGCAGGAACCCGGCTATGCCACACGGACGTTCCTGCAGCAACAAAATCCTTAAACTCTTCAATAGCAGCAAAAAGATCAGGACCATCCGTTAATGCAGCCACAATCAGTTCCATACGCCTATTTTCACGTTCAACTTGACGCTCCAGTCGGCGAGCCTCGGTAATATCGGACAGAATCACCATAATTTCCTGTTCAACACGAATGTATTGCACATGGAGCGTATATCCACCAATCTGCAGCTCATCAGGAATGAGTGACAAACACAAATCCACCATATAAGCATCTGATTCATTGATCGCATTGACGACACACTCTTCTAGAAGCTGTCGCATAGCCGGATCAGTTGGGAAGAGTAATGATCCAATTAACCGCCCGCTGGGATTGCATCCCAACAATTCTTCACAAGCCCTGCTATAAACTGGTTGAACACGTAAATCAGCTTTAAAGGATAAAAAACCTTGACCCGAATTATTAAGCAAGCGACTGACCTGCTCATTAGACACTCGATGGCGCTCTGCCAGATGCAGTGCTGTTTCCTTGGCGGACTGCAAAGCATGAGCAGCATGTCGTAACTCAGTTACATCCGAATAAAGCCAGATGGAACCTCGCATTGGATCCTGCGGATCAACTGGAGATCCAAATATCTCACACACACGAAAGACGCCATCAGCACTTGGTGAAATAATATCGTAGCGGCAACTATTGCCCGAAGCAAAAGCAGCCTGAAAAATACGCCCAACCTCTTCGTAAACCTCCTGATTCGGGTATATGAACCGGGTTGACTGTCCAATAACTTCAGCAGAACTGCGCCCAACCAATCGTTCAAAGGTACGATTGGCTCGCACAATAACCCGGTCAACCACATAAACAATCCCTGTGCTCGGATTTTGAAAAATAACCTCAAGTTCTGTAAGGGCTCTAGCCAGTTTCTCTTCTGCAATCTTACGTTCAGTAATCTCACGAGTAATGCCATGAAAACCGACAACAGCTCCAGACTCATCAACTTCCGGAATCGCAAGAACCTCGCCCCAAATTGTTCTGCCATCTTTGCAACGATGTGGTGCTTCAAAGGTCAAGGGAACCGTTGAATCAACCTTTTGAATAGACTTGGGTGCAGCTGCCAGTGCTTTTTTGACGACATCAACACCTTCATCCGTAAAAAATTGCAGCATTGATCGTCCAATGACCTCATCTGCTGGATAACCGCGCAATCGCTCATCAGCTGGACTTATATAGCTGACCTTACCTCTTGGATCAACTTTCCAAACCACATCCAGTGCATCTTCAGTTAGTAGCCGATATAACGCTTCACTGGCTGCAATTCTGGCAGCAGCACGTTCCGCATCTTCCTTAGCAACACGAACTTGCTCTTGCGTATGACGCAACTCAGTAACATCAGTGAACAACCATATTGAACCCTTTTTAGGGTTGGTCGGATCAACGAGAGACCCTACCAGTTCACAGATTAGTGGATCTCCGTTTTTTGTACATGCATTAATATCAAAGCGATTATTCGCATCATTGGCTGCCAGTGCTGCGTAGAATTCCCTACCAGCCGCCTCATAATCAGCGTCTGATACATAGATTATTCTACTTGTCTGTCCCAGAAGTTCTGATGAGTTGTAGCCAAACATATGCTCAAAGGCTTTATTAACTCGCACGAATTTTCGATCCACAAGATAGATAACGCCTATTCGTGCATTCTGAAAGATTATTTCATGTTCAATCAATGCTGAAGATAATCGTTCCTCTGAGTCTTTTTTATCTGTTATGTCGCGCCAGACGCTGTAAAGAACCTGATGCGAATCCAGTTGGATACAGGAAAGCGTAACTTCTGCAAGCAAAAGAGAACCATTTTTATTAAGGTGCGCCCATTCAAAACGATGCAACCGCTTTTCCCGGGCGATAGCCATCATGGATTCAGCTTTGGAGAATGACTCCATGCCATCAGGCTGGAACAAGGGGGATAAATGCGACGGATGTATATCAAGAAGCTCTTCTTTGCTTGCATAACCCAGAGCTTGCACGGCAGCATCATTGCATGCAACAAAGTGATTACCATCGATAATCCAGGATGGATCTGGAGAAATTTCAAATATATTCCTGAACCAGTCAAAACCTTTATCGAGCAAAGCATTCAACAAGATGCTCTCCCCTCAATTTAAAAGCAACAGTCAAAGGTAATAGCACTACATGCCCAATTAAAAATCAATAAAGCAATAAAATAAAAAGACCCACCACAGCAATCATTTAATCACAGGCTCAGAGTCATTGAGTTGGTCAATTTCAAGAACATCCTTCCCCTCTGGAAAATAACGATCCAACGTCTCTTTAATTAATTGTTCCAACTTGTCCATCTTGAATGGCTTGAGAAGATATCCTTTCGCACCCGCCTTAATCGCATCCAGCACCATTTTTTCTTGACCATGCGAAGTAACCATAAGGATGACCGCATTAGGGAATCGGGAACGAATCAACCTGGTTGCTACGATCCCATCCATATCGGGCATGGTAATATCCATGGTCACTAAATCGGGCGTGCATGTCTTGTAGGCATCAAGGGCCTGAACGCCTGTTGCTGCGGTCATGACGACTTTATGTCCTAGTTGTTCCAACATGGACGAAAGTTTTTTGACTGTAATCAGTGAATCATCAACCACAAGAATATTAAGACTCTTCATAGCGTCATTTCACATAATCAAGATTTTTGTCGAACAAATTGCCCGGACCAATCAAATTTAGATCTATGAACCCAAATTCTGTTGTATATTTCTTGCTAATAAAAACAATATTTTTCGTTCGATGAATATGTTTGATATGATCAATAATCATCGGCGGGGTCAAGGAAATCACATGACGTCCGTGTTGCAACTCCATAGTGCAATTACCAACAACTGTATTGATAATATCACCTGCAACCGACTCCATATACATCTTTTCCTCACCAGGATGCACATCCATGCCATCGGTCATTCTTTTATACAATTCGTCAATAAGCCTTTGTTCATAACTAAAGGCAATCAATATACTTGCTGGACCACCGACACCAATCACAGCCGTTAATCCATGAATATCAATGGTCTCATGCTCAGTATAAGACTGATTCAACTCTTCGATCTGAATGGAAAACTCATCGAAAAAGTAACTGCACATACGCGCATGTACCGATGCAACAACTTCAACAATCCACTCTCTAATAGGCATTAGGACACCAAATAATACTCAATTATATACCTCTATACCTCAAACTCATCAGTTCCATCTTGCTCAAACGACAGTTTGTCTCATTAGGAACGAAACGCAACCATACGCTCAAAGCATACATAGAGAAAAACATCAGTATCACTTCCAGTTCAATTCATTAAAGCATCAAGCTAAATAGCAAGCAATGAACTGACGTAAATTTAATTCTTAGTCAGTTAAAGCCGGTCATTTTCATGAACTCTAATCTTTTCAGGACCTCGAAGGTCAGCCATGGTATGCTCTGAATGCCACGAGCCGGTAATGCCCGAGGACGTAAGTCCCCTGAAAGGTCCAGGGGAGACTCGTAAAGAGACTGCGGTAAACACAGACAGAGATGGGTCAACTTCATGACAAAGACGGGAGCCTTCAGATGACAACTGACGACAAGGCCGCAATCGTATTTTTCAAGCAAATAGCATCAAGAGCTTTACAAACCCGCATACCAGCAAATCATGGCCATCTATGACATACCAAGGCAGACTGAGCAATTCAATCTTAGTGAAATATGTTCCATAATAAGCAAGCGAAAGGTGGATTTCATCCATTTGGCGTGTTACTACAATGGTAGTTTGGCTGATCCTGTGATAAGGATATGATAGTCACCCGTACCCATTTAAAGTTAGTCAATTCGAAACCTTAAGGAGGAGTTTTTTATGAAAGATTTATTCCTTGCCCTGGTCCTACTCAGCGTGATCGGACCTGTGAGTGCTGATGAACCTTATAAGCTTAAAGCAGGATTGTGGAATGTCCAAGTTGTGCAGCAAACCATGGATGGCCGCGACATGACCGCCCAGATAAATTCAGTACAAGAGCAAATGCAACAGGCCTTAGCCCATATGAGTCCTGAGCAACGCCAAAAAATGTCATCAATGATGGGAAATATGATTCAAAGCTCTGGAAACGGCATAAGCATGTGCATCAGTCCTGCCATGGCTGAACGTAATGCTCCGATGATGGGACCTCACTCCAGCGATTGCCCTACGGCGAAAGTTACCCGTCAGGGAAATCATGCCACTTTTGATTTTGCCTGCACACATAACGGCCATAACAGCACCGGGCACGGCGTCAGCACCTTGGACAACGGCACAATCACAACCATCATGGACATGCAGATGTCTGACAGCCACGGGCAGCATACGATGCATACCCAATCCAGAATGACCTATTTAGGCTCAGATTGTCAGGGCATCAAGCCTATAGATGCCCTAAAACAACCTGCTGCTCCTATGAATTAGTCACCTAAGATTACCAGCGTGCTTCACCTAAATAGCGTGTAGCACGCTTAAACCCGGATTACTTGATCAAAAAGTCTTCCTTGTTGCGACCATTCTCTATAGCATTTTTAATCCAGTCAGGTTGACGACCACGACCAGTCCATTTCTCTCCATTGGGTCCCATATACTTAGGAGCTACGGTGGCACCTTGTCGACGTGATGATCCATCAGCAGTCAAACCAAGATCCTTTGCAGTCAGACCATACTCAGCTATCTTGGATTTTATCCCACTAATAATGGACTGCAGCTCTTGTTTGCGAGCTTCTTCAGCTTTAGCTTCCAGATCAGCAATTTGACGCTTGAGTTCTTGATAAGTAGACATGGACTTCCTCATTAAAATAAAAAAGATGTAATAAAGAAACAACGCTGTAAAGGATACATGATTGTTTCACAGCAATCAAAATAAAATAATATATAAACCACATCAAACCCTTCAAACGCGCTCATAAACAGCATTCATAATCCTGTGTAAATTCCTGATAACAACCAAGTTACATCCCTATATCGTTAAATTTGTAAATGTACACTTTACCTATCAATACTTTAAACAGTACTCCCCTACCAAAATTAGATAGGAGATTTCTTGATCCTCATGCAAAAGCGGGAGTCTATGCCCACACCTTGGCCCAGACCATCACATATCTAGTTCATGAATACTAGAAACTTTCGGCCAAGGCATGATAGAGAGGTCGACTGAAGGCTTTAGCAAGCACTGATGAAAATAGTGTAACCGCACCAATAACAAGAACAGGGGAAATATCCCTCCTGGAACGCCACTAAAGTACGACAGCAGCGTAGCCATAAATTTCATAGGGGCGAAACTCCATGCCTCTGCATTTCCACCTGCCAGTAGGCTTTGCGTTGCATGATAACCTGAACCACTAATCGCTCCATGACTAAGAAATGCCAGCAGGCTAACGCCTGTACCACAAACACCGGCGAATAAAACGGCATGTTGACGCCGAAAACTCCAAAACATATTTTGCGGCTGACGCAATGGCCAAAGCAGAACTCTGCCAAAAATACCACCTGCAACTCCACAGACCGAAGCAGAAATTATGACAGGTAATACCACACCCACAGAGATGCTAGTCACATGAATATGGCCAAAATATAAATAGTCGATCCTGAAAAATTCAAATGATGTCACGTCATTGATTTCGGTTGTGCTTCACTTTCGCGTGCGAAAGTGACCAAACAACTCGACCAGCCAGGAAGGTTCTCTATTGAGCAAGTGGATCGCGTAGCGTCAAAGGCCAAAGGTTCCAGGGATCAAAGCCCAAATGGGTCGAGACGCCAACGGCGGCTCGATGTATAGCACGCGAGCCCGACCCAGACAGGGCTCTTAACGTCTTCTAAAGTTGTTTCAACCGGACGTCGGTGGTATAGAAAACTTTTGCTAACGCAGCGATGACATTTTGTCTAATTGATTGTATTTCTTTAAGGCCTAGTCGCATGTGTCTTGTGTTTATGTGTCAAAGAAAGAATGTTCGTATGCATCAATTGATGTGCCGTTACAAATTTAAGGCGCTCGCTTAAAAATACCCACCTGGTAATTTTTAACCCATACTAGCAGGGAGCATGTCAAATAGCATTAGAGCAAGTCATGGCCTTGAGCTCCACCCTGTGTGGCGTTTTAGTCATAGGCTCTATCGCTTCGCCAGCTACGCCGACATGTGCAGGTCACACATGCAAGCGGTCCTTGCAAGATATACCTGAACACTAACAGTGTACGGGACCCGTTGAGTGCGCTTGACCTCAGAGATCAAGTACGGAGCTTGCGCTCACATTGGATCGGAAGTTTTCTCCCGATCAAGTTCACGTAAACTATTCACATAGAAATCATACCCACTGGAGGCTGATTCCTCGGTAATCAGATGGATTTTCCAGGTAAAATCGAGAAACCTGCCATGAGGCCCCAACACACGCAGCCCATGTAGACGCTCTTCAATACGCAACTTAAGCTGCCTGGCTTGATGATGTGCACAGTTAACCGCGATCAAGGCTAACCTGTGCGGTTCTATCCGGGCCAGAACCTCTTCCTGACGAACACTGATGCGCAGGTGCTCGCCTATGGCAGCCAGCACTTTATCTTCTTGCGCGCGATCTACCACGATCACGTCCAGCACTAATAAGGCTACAGGCTGCAACATACGCTGCGAGCGAGCACATTCAGCCTGTAAACGCTGCTCAAACCACGAACGACTACCCAAGCCTGTGCCTGGATCATGATCCATGGTCGCCTGCAAGCGTATAAGCTGATGATCACTATGCCATCCCATGAACAAAGCAGCCACTAAGGCCATAAACGCCATCCAGCCAGACACCTCGCCACCAAAGCTATGAGCAACTACGAAGCCGGTAAGGACGCTTATCAGCATGATAAGGCCGTATACCCAGGTGTAGGATATCCGCATGACAGAAGTCACCCGTGTTTCTGGTGCATCAAAGCTCTCCATGTGGCAGAGCCATAAGATCATAAGGATTACCCAATCCTTGGACTGCCAAGTGTTCCTCAGGGGTGAGATAATACCCCGATGACTGCTGCAACAAGCCTGACAGCTCAGCCAACACATGGGCATAGGTGCATCGATTGGCATAAAACAGCCCAGCCACATCCAAGGTTCCGCCCTGATTGATATAGCCTAAGCAAGTACAGCGTTGCGGACCTAAATCCAGCGGCCGCAGATGTCCGATCATAGCTTCTGGCCTGCCATGTATCAAAAACACCCTCGCCTCAGCTTTTTCAGAAAAATAATGTTGAGCTTGCTGGCTACTATACTGAGCTTCCAGCGTATCTCTAGCTGCTCTGAACCGAAATGGCTCCTGCATGTAAACCAGACGAGCCGCTGCTCCCCTCTCCTGCAACCGTTCAGCAACCTTCATCATTTCATTCAACTGATAGGCCCCGCAGGCAACCAGGTCGACTTGGGCACCAGGAGGATCCTGCAACACACAAGCTCCTTCACGAGCAAGCTCCTCTGCCTGCTGCAAGTTCATAAGGACGGGCACATCCAGCTTGGGAATGACGAGCACAGCCAAACGCCCCCGCTCGGCATAGACAGAGCGCACCGCCGTGACGGCGGAGAGTGCATCTGCGGGGTAGATGATACGCAACATATCGCTCATCTCGCCAGCGAGGGACTCAACCAGAGTTGGGTCCTGATGCGATTGCTCATTCTTGCCATTCTCCCAGGTATGGGAGGTCACCAAAATAGGTAAACCATGCCACTCAGCAGGGCGTCCTGCTTCTTTAAGGTGACGGGCAAAAATAATTTCCTGGCGCAAAGCGCCTAACATTTTGACAGCAAAAGCCTCGTAACTGACAACGAGATTGATACCTGATTTATTGGCCAAGCAGGCACAAACCACGGCTTCTTCATTGAGCGCCGTGATAACCCGACCATATCGATCCTCATCATTACCGACTTCCGGATCCATCACGCGATGTTTAAGTACTGAAAGCACCCCTCCCATGCGATTGGAACGTAACTCATCAGGGTTTCCCAAACGTACCCGATGCTCCGGGTTAACCGACAGCATGTTAACCATCCAGTGATCGACCGCCGCCATGGGAGACACTCTTGATCCTGAAAGCGATTCGGGATCAGGTAACACCAGATCATGGGGACAACGGTTAGAGAGCGCATGATCACGTTCTTTAACTCGACCATGCAAGCCATGATTATTAAGCATGCTGACAGCCGCTTGAATTTCAGATAACGGCTGCCACAATCGCCTCATGGCCTGATTAAACTGTTGACGAGCCTCTTCATCTAACCATGGGGAATGACTTAACGGCGTGCCATGTGCAAGGTTAGTACCTGCATTAATAAATCCGTAACCTTTAGGCGCCTCAGCGATAAGATAAGGCAAGGAATCCAAGCCAGCCTGCAATTGTTCCTCCGCCTCATACATGGCAACCACAAAAGCAGCTGGATCACGCCCATCCATAGTTCTTGGCGAAAAACCATTCAACTCCAAATGCCGGCGCAACCAGTCGACTCCTCCTGCCTGCATAATGCCTGAGCGCTGATCGATACGCCGGCCATTGGCAATCATCACAGGCAGCACTTGACCGCTATCTTCCTGCCTCCACCATCGTGCGGCCCAATCTGCTCCGCGTTGCTCTTCAAAAGCACCGTCACTGAGAAAAGCCACTAACTTTTCACCAGGCAGGGGGGCATGAACATAATGCAGATCAGCAAATCCCAGGTACCCCCCCTCCATCATCCCTCCCGCCGTGTAGGCATTCACATGCGAACCCAAGGGCGACTCAGGACGTCCATCGGGCCTGACCCGATAACGGTAGAAATCTTTAACTAAGCGAGTCAGTCCTCTATCATCCAGTGCATAGCGAGCTGCATGTTCCGCATGCATGTTATCCACCAGAACATTGATGGCATCTACAGCGGATACACAGTGCCCCTGTCCCATCATCCAGGAACGCGTTTCATGGGTCAGTGCATTGAGAGTCAGGTAGGCTACGTAAGCGGGCACCATATTCAAAGATCCACCGGCATGCCCCTGTGGATCCATTTTAAAGTCATCTACCTGCAAATCTCGTCCGTCTACATAGACATGACGGGCGTAGATCATGTTGATCACTAACCAGCAACCCGCATGCATCAGCCGGTCTGCAGCTAGCAGTAATTCATAAACGGACTCGGTGGAGGGTTGCAGTCCACGCTTCACCAAACTTTCAGCCATGCGGTGCACACGGGCACGCGTCAAGGGAAGATGCTCAATCAAGCCCTGAGTCTTAACAAAACGAGCTTCAGCTGAACTCATTGACATACTCCTTAACCCAGGACCTGATGCCCCGTGTTAAGACCGGAGTCAAATCCAATACATTGCTAGGGTGTTGTAGTGAATTGCTGGTGACGAGGTCACGAACACCAAAGCCTCTCAATAAATCATAGGCCTCGCCGGCAAAGATGCCATGCACAGCCACACAAACCGCCTGAGGTAATGCTAAAGAACGCAGATGGTGCAGCGTTTCCAGTAGCGTGTGACCTGATGAAATGATGTCATCGATCAATACCGGCGTATGATCGCGCCAGCGATCCAACTCGGGCATGCTGACTTCAACATCCCGGTCACCCCGACGAATCTTATGCAAGACGGTATAAGGCAGATCTGCCACCGAAGCTATAGCTTGAACCCATTGCATGGATTCGGCATCAGGACCCACCAGCACTGGCATATTGATGTGCGCTTTGATCCAGTCAGCCATAAGTTCTGTACTGCTCAAGGCCAGGGCAGGTACCTGATATATTTCAGATAGCGCATGATAACGGTGCAGATGAGGATCTACCGTAATCAATCCATCGATATGCGCTGATAGTACGGCTGCAAAGCTACGTGAACTCACCGCTTCTCCAGGCTTGAAACGAATATCCTGACGCATATAAGCCAGATAAGGGGCCACCAGCACGACTTTGCTGGCTCCCATCTCATGTAACAGATCAGCGAGAAAAATCAGAGGTAACAAAACCTGATCAGGATTTCGCATACCTACGACCAAAATAACGATGGCATCCTTACATTCCCCTTCCAGGCGCACATAATGCTCGCCATCGGGGAAGTTATGCAATTCAACGGCAAGCTCTTGCGCGGCAAGCTCCTGAACTAAGCCTTTAACCAGCTGTGGATGCGCTTCCAGGGAAATCAAACATAAACGCGGCATAATGAACTCCAGCATTATACAAATTCGCTTTCAACACGCACTTCATGCGGATGCTGATTAAAAAACTCCAGAGCATAGTCCAACTGACCCTGAGCTTGGGCATGGATCGTTACCAGCACATCACCACGGCTAACTCGCTCCCCCAAACGCACATGCATGCTCAGTCCGGCCGCCGCATCAGCGGGGGCCCCCGCAAGTTTTGCTAATCGTGACAAAAAGCGGTTGTTCATATACGCAACCACCCCATCCCGCTGTGCAACGATGTCATGATGAAAACCCGCTACAGGGGGTTCATGAAAACCTCCCTGAGCCTGGGCAATGGCCATAAACTTGTCCAGGGCCTGCCCTCCTTCCAGCGTTCGTTGTGCCAGCTCTCTACCCTGCCCAGGAACAGCAGCTCCTCCCATTTCCAGGATGATGGCTGCCAAATCGAGAGCGCGCTGTTTTAAGTCATCGGGGGCGTCTGCCTGGCGTCTTAAGACAGCCAGCACATCCTGTGCCTCCAAGGCAGGCCCTATCCCCCTACCCACGGGTTGACTACCCTCTGAGATATGAATCTGAACATGCAGACCCAAAGCCTCACCGACATGACACAGAACGCTACCCAAGCGGTTTGCCTGGGCATGCGAACGGACCTTGGCCGTAGGACCCACCGGGATATCGATAAGCACATGCGTGGACCCTGCAGCAATTTTTTTAGATAGTACGGAAGCCACCATCTGACCTTCGGAATCCAGATCAAGGGCACGCTCTACACGAATCAGCAAATCATCCGCTGGAGAAAGTGAAACCGCTCCCCCCCAGACCATGCAAGCACCTTCTGTTTCTACCACTGACTGCATATGTGCAGTCGTCAACTGCACAGGCATCATGGTTTCAACCGTATCGGCCGTGCCAGCAGGAGAAGTAATAGCGCGTGAAGAACTTTTGGGCATGACCAAGCCACAGGCAGCCACGATAGCCACCACAATAGGTGTGGTCCGATTACCCGGCAATCCACCCAGGCAATGTTTATCCACCACTTGTGGATGATCCCAGGTCAGTCGACGACCTGAACGCACCATGGCATCAGTCAGGTAAGTGATTTCCCGCTCATCCAAGCGACTTCCAGCGCAAGCTGTCACAAAAGCGGCCAGATGAATATCCGAGTAATGCCCCGCGACGACATCAGCAACAATATCCTGCATGGCCTGACGCCCCAAGGCATGCCCATAGAGTTTACTGCGGACATGATGTAACGACTCAACAGCCGGAGCATGTTGCAAGCTGACGACATCGCCTTCCTGAACACCTAACGCATTGACAGCGGCATCCGATAAACCGATCTCTCCTTCATTAACTAAATGATCCGTCACGATATTCAACGTCGCCGTTAATTCCCTGCCTTCGTATATCAGACTGACCCGCGTCTGCGTAGCCAATCCCTCAGAACGGCAAACCGAGGAATCAGACCGTAAAAAAACCACGGGCTGTAGATGGGTACCGATCCCCACAATACGGACACGTAACTGATCCACAAACATCTCCACGGCGGGCTACATAACTCAGTCTAGGCCGGAAATCATCTGCATCACTTGATACATATCAATCCGAATGACATCGAACCCTCCTAGGATAAGAGGCATCTGAGGAGACTTGCATCATGCATCTGAAATTTCTGGGAGCGGCTGGAACTGTCACCGGTTCACGAACACAGGTCTATGCGGATGGTTTCAATATCCTGGTAGATTGCGGGTTATTTCAAGGCGTCAAAAATAACCGTGAACGCAACTGGTCCCCTTTTCCCATTCCGGCTCGTTCGCTCGATGCTGTGGTCTTGACACATGCTCACCTGGATCACTCAGGCTACCTCCCCGTCCTGATACGTCAGGGATTTCGTGGCCCCATTTACTGCACCCCGGGAACTCGTGATCTCTGCCAGATTTTATTGCCGGATGCTGCCCATCTTCAAGAAGAGGATGCGATGTATGCCAATCGGCATCATTTCAGCAAACATCAACCAGCCCTGCCTTTATTCACGCAAGAAGATGTCAAAAAAACCCTGGACCTCATACAAGTCCAGGATTTTGGACGTGAGTTTAATATACACGGCCGACTGCAAGGACATTTTAGCCGTGCCGGACATATCATAGGTGCAGCGTGTCTACGACTGCATGACGGTGAACAACGCGTCGTGTTTTCAGGTGATGTAGGACGAACTGAAGACCTGATCATGCGCCCCCCTGAGCCCTTGCACGACACCGACATACTGATCGTGGAATCGACTTATGGCGACCGGCGACATGACACCACGGATGCACAGGCTATGCTGGCTGACTGGGTCAATCAAACCGCTGCTCGCGGTGGAAGCCTGATTATTCCTGCCTTTGCCGTGGGTCGAGCCCAGATGGCTTTACATCTGCTTTGTGGACTTCGTGAATCCGGAAAAATTCCCGCTATTCCCATTTATCTGAATAGCCCTATGGCCATCAAAGCCACCGAAGTCTTTATGCACCATCAACATGAGCACCGCTTGAATGCGCATGAGTGTCAGCGTATGCAAACTATGGTGACCTTTGTGGAAACACCTGAAGAATCTCGGGAATTGACCAGCCGACACGGCCCTATGATCGTTGTTTCGGCCAGTGGCATGGCCACCGGTGGCCGCGTT
>JAJZHP010000165.1 GCA_021804355.1 Pseudomonadota bacterium
CTAGCGTGCCTTGCCCAAATTTTTCCTGATGTTGAAGGGGAGCAATGGCTTGTTCTGGCGGTGCAGATTTACATCCCGTTAATAGTGTCAGAGTGGCTGATGTGGCCCACAGCAGGATACGGCCCTGATAGGTCGTTTTAAGCGTGGATTTCATGGTTTTGAACTCGCATCGTGAACGGCATCAGGACTGCTGGGTTGGCTTATGGATGCATCCTGCAGTCGGGCTACTGCAAGCAAGGCAGAAGCTAGTTGATGGTTGAGAAATTCGCGTTGGGCCGAAAGCGTTTGGTTGGTCATCGTCAGAAGTTTTTGAGCATCAGCGGCGCGAGCCGTATCCAGTGACTTGCGTGATAAATCCATGCGTGAACCCACCGATTGCAACTTTTCACCGATATGGCTCGCGGCAAATGCATCGGAATCAGCCAGTAGTTGCCGAATACCAGCTACGCGCTCATCAAGTATATGCATGTGATCGGCCATTTCTGCCATTTCCATACGCGATTGCTCAAAAGCCAACGGAGCATTGTGAGCTACTTCCCAGAGCACTACCCCTCGAACGCGCCGTAGACGTTCGCGCAGTAGTTCATTATCGGGCGTGTCAGGTAGGGGGTCGATAGCCTGTTCCAGACGATGCAAAACCTGCAGGCGGCTAACATCGGTATAGGAAGCATTATCAGTGAATGAAGATTGTTCACTGAACCCTCTCATCCTTTGCTGTAATTGGCGAAAATCTTTTTGCAATTTATCATTTCGTTGACTTAGCTTCTGAAGTAAAACGGCCCATTCATGCCGGTGTGCGCTCATGGTTTGCAAGTGCAGATCAGCAATTTGTACCAGAGGAGCTATGGCTGATTTTTGCCTGTCCATTTCATAAGCCAAATTGCCTAACTGCAGGTATTCTTGATAGGTCAGGTTGAAAGTATGCTGTGAAAATAAACGATATAAAAAGGCAGTCTCGGGTTTATTGACAGCGGTAGAAGTGTCAATTGTCGCAAAAGGGTCTCGCGAAACATCCTGTGAATTGACATCCAGGGTTTCCAGCCAGCCAGGTTGTTGTGCCTGGTAGTCAATATGCTCAAGTTTAGTCAGTTCTGCTCGGTAAGTTTGGGCAGCCAGCCGATAGCCAAAGACAGCTTGAGGAATAGCGTGTAACTCCTCATACGCACGCGGAGCCAGCATCATGGCTTCTTGCACAGCGGGATCGGCAGGGTTGTGTTTAAGTAGCTCAAGCCAGAATGAGAGAGCCTTTTTATACTGATGTTCCGTAAAGTGGACATAGCCCATGGCCAGCAGGGCAGGATTGCTGAAAGGTCCGTCAATTCTGATATTAAGCAGGTTAGCCTTGGCCTGCTCGGCTTGATGCTTTCGTAATAATTGGTAAGCCATGGCCAGTGAAGCCTTGTCCTTGATGGCATTGACCTCATCATCCCCAACAGGCATGTTGATGACTTTTTCAAGTTCATTCATGCCCTGCGGGTCACGGCCTTGGCGAAGGTTGGCTACTCCAGCGTTGTAATAGGCGTATGCTGAATATTTCGTGTTGAGCGGGATGTTATCCAGAATCGTACTGGCCTTATCGGCTCGGCCTTCATCCATATAGATATTGGACAGTATGACGCGGCGTTGCACATCCTGGTCATTGGTCAGGGCTTCTCGGGGAACAATCAGAATTTTTTCAGCTTCTGCCAATTGTCCACGTCGATAATATAGATCACCTTTGCTTAACCAGGTCTGTTGCTTGATGGAACTCAGCGTATTTTGGTCAATGATGCGAGAAAATACGGCATTGGCATAGTAGGGCATGTCGATACGGCTATAAATGTCACCCAACAGGAGTTCGGTGTCACCATCGTTGCTGTTGATGTAGCCTTGTCCCTTGGCCGCCAGGATTCCGTTGATCGCTGAGTAATACCTGCCGCAGTAAAAGTCGTAAAGTATGCTGCCATAGACAAACTGACGCATGTCGGCCTGATTATCGCTTAGCGTTGTGTCCTTGTCGGGAAGGAGGTCATCCCCACCGGAAAGAATATCATCCCCTCCGGATAGATTGTCGGCATACAGGGGCGTGCAGGCCAGCATGAGGATGGCCAGAGCAATTCTTATTGTTTTTGCAGATTTCATCATCAAAGACCGTGCGGGTGACAGTGAAGGTTCTCCGAAAACACGTGTCAGTGTTTGATGCCCCAATCGTGGAAGATAAACTCTGCCTGCGATTTATTGGCATCATCTGATATATGCAGCTCGATAAATTTACGTTCCCGCCCTTTGACAAACTGATAACTCATAACACGCTGGAAACTTTTTCCCAGGGGGTCGTAGCCTGTAATGATGGCTTTGATTTCATGACTGCCTGTTGAGATATTGCCATTGAATATCCGATCCATGCCACCTTTGGTTAGCGCCGCATATTCCTGAGGTGTATAAAAGTGATATGCCACATGCTGGCCATCAAGTAGCACGTTGATATCGACCAGTCGAACGGTAGAGCCTACTTCAATGGATATATAAAGAGCAGATTCAGAGCTTGGATACAGCAACTCATCTTCAAGTTGGGTTAGTTGCTGGTTGAGATCAAGGACATTCTCCTTGAGCGTCTGCAGGTCGGAAGGTACACTAGAGCCCGTTAGATCTTCAGCCAAGGCTGAGTGCATCCAAGCCCCAAATACCAGGGCCAATAGGAACCTGTTCGCCGTCATCATAACGTCCTGATCAATTTTAATTATTGGTAGAATATCCTTGGCGCCGATCCCGATCATGCAGATCTCCAAGGTTTCTATTAACGCATAACAAGGGCGTGTCGTCAAAGCCTTACCCTGCCCAGAAAGACGTATGAATTTTGTTACACGAGGTAATGTTAAGTGTTAATTGTTGCGGATGAAAATATCCCTGGGCTTGATGAGCATTTCTCCTCATGGGGTGAAATACGCACCTTTTCTGGCAGGCAGATGGGTGCTAATGATGTCAAGGATGCGGATGTATTATTAGTCCGTTCAGTGACTAGGGTGAATGAAGCGTTGTTATCAGGATCCCGGGTTAGATTCGTCGGTACGTGTACCATAGGAAGAGATCATCTGGATGAACCGTGGTTAAGGAGCCAAGGTATACAAGTAGCCTCTGCGCCAGGATGCAATGCACAGGCCGTGGTTGAATATGTGCTGGCGAGTTGGGCGTATGCGGCGCTGGTGCACGGTTTTAATTGGCGTCAGGCCAGGTTAGGGGTTGTCGGACTTGGGCAGGTGGGCTCGCGCCTGGCTCGCATAGCCTTGGCGCTGGGTATGGACGTGGTGGGCTGCGATCCATGGCTGCAAAAGGCTGATGTTCCCTTGCTTTCCCTGGATGAAGTTTTGCGTACGTCAGGTATTGTGTCCTTGCATGTGCCTAAAGTCATGGACGGGCTTCACCCCACCTGTCCCCTTATGGGTCAACAACAGTTGGGCTGGCTACAGGCGGGAACCTTGTTGATCAATACCTCCCGTGGTGGTGTAGTG
>JAJZHP010000166.1 GCA_021804355.1 Pseudomonadota bacterium
AGCGAAGCCTTGCGTTCCATGCACCTTCCCCTGGCCATACATGGAGGGTTTCAAGGCACTGCCAAGGCCTTTGCGGATGATGCGGCGCGAGAACCCTTGCTTATTCTCGCTGCGATACTGATGGTTTATATCGTTCTGGGTATTTTGTATGAGAGTTATATGCACCCCTTAACCATATTAAGTACCCTGCCATCAGCAGGGGTGGGAGCCTTGCTGGCGATGGAAGTTTTTCATGTTCAGCTCACGCTCATTTCTGTGATAGGCCTGATTTTATTGGTAGGTATTGTCAAGAAAAATGCCATCATGATGATTGATTTTGCGACTCAGGCGCGGCGTAGGGGATTAAGTGCGGAGGCGGCTATTTTTGATGCCTGTATGCACCGTTTTCGCCCCATCATCATGACTACCTTAGCAGCATTTTTTGGAGCCCTGCCTTTAGCCCTGGGGTGGGGAGGAGGTGGAGAAATGCGTCAACCCCTGGGTATATCGATCATGGGGGGGTTATTGATCAGTCAATTGCTCACCTTGTATACCACGCCTGTTGTTTACCTCACCCTGGAGGGATGGCGAAAGACGAATAGAGAGCACACGGCATGAACAAGTCGATCATGGGGGGGCTGGTAGTTTGTTGGGGGCTCGTCGGGTGCGCGGCTGGGCCAGACTATCATCGCCCAACAGTGGTTATGCCAGTCAGTTACACGGGCTCAGCCTGGTCGGCAGCCCATCCGCAGGACCGGGTTGACCGGGGAAATTGGTGGGAAGTATTTCATGATGCGGAGTTAAATCGGCTTGAGAGCCTGGCTATGCAATCCAATACCAGTCTGGCTGTTGCGGTGGCGCAACGTGATCAGGCTGAGGCGCAGCTGAGAGCTGCAGATGCCGGTTTTTGGCCCAGTTTAAGTTTGACGGGGCAACAGACACGCAACCGATCCTATTTATTCAGTACAGCGAACCACAGTGCAGGCCTGCAAGCCACCTGGGAGCCTGACTTCTGGGGTGCCGTTCGTCGTGCAGTAGAGCAGCAACGTGATCTGCTCCAAGCGAGCGATGCACAAATGGCGTCCGTGCGTCTGAGTGTGGCAGCGCAACTTGCACAGGCGTATTTCAATGTGCTAACTCAGGTATTGCGCCAGCGTCTTGATGATCAGAATGTGAAGGTTTATCAAGATCTTCTGGAGACTACCCTGCATCAAGAGGCGGCAGGAACGGTATCTCAGGCGGCAGAAGTTCAGGTGAAGTCACAGTTGGAGTCGGCGCAGGCACAGGCTGAGCAGGATCGTTGGCAAGTTGAGCAGCTGACCCATGCGGTAGCGGTGTTGTGTGGTCAGCCTGTTGAGTCCTTTACCCTTAAACTTGCTGACGATTTACCCGCGCTGCCCAGCATTCCACCTGGGTTGCCGGCTACTTTATTGCAGCGCAGACCCGATATTGCCAATGCAGAACGAACCATGGCGGCAGCCAACGCTGCTATTGGCGTAGCTGCGAGCGCCTATTTCCCCACCATAGACCTCGCCGCCAGTGTTAGTTTTGCCTCCAACCGATGGGGCAGCTGGTTAACGGCGCCTTATCGCTACTGGTCATTGGGGCCCTCGCTGACCGAATTGTTATTTGACGGTGGGCGTCGACATGCCTTGGAAGACTCGGCCAAAGCCTCATATCGTCAGGCGGTTGCCACCTATCGTGGTCAGGTATTAACCGCTTTGCAGGAAGTTGAGGATAATTTATCGGCACTGCACGGTTTGCAGCGTCAAGGGCAACTGACTCATGCCTCTTTGCAGGATGCGCAGCAGGCATGGACGATTACCCAGAATGAATACACAGCCGGTACGATGGCCTATCCTGATGTCTTAAATAGTGAGCTGGCGATGTACAGCCAGCAATTAGCAGACCTTAATGTTCATAGCCAGCAAATGAGTAATACCGTGCTCCTGATCCAGGCCTTGGGCGGTGGCTGGTAGCTCAGTGAACAAGTGTTGACTAATATAAAAATCCACAGTAAAGTGAACGCGTGTTCACTGAACATGATTTATTGTTAGACAGAATTCCAGTTATGTGCTTAAAATCACAGTTATGAAAGGAATCCTGCCAGACAATCTGACCTGATGGTATACTGGCCGAGATTGCAGCGGATCGCATAAGTGGCGTCGATAGCGCCGACTGGAGGAGAAGGATCGTTAAGGTACTGAAGGTACCGCATGCTGAATATGAGGTGAATGACATGACTATGATAGCACCTACGCTGTTACAGTTCGTCGGAATAGTCGGGCTGGTGATTTTGCTGGCGGGTTCTTTACATGCCCGGCAATGGTTGGGAGTCGTGGCTGGTGTGGCCTGTTTGCTGTCGGTCGTGAGTGCCGATGTGCTGGTTCTGCCCACGCACTGGTCGTGGTTGCCAACCGCTGGTGGGTTGGTATTTGCGGTAACCGGGCTGGTATATATCGTTACCCAGCTACAGCATCGCTGGCCACTGCACAACTAATCACTTACCCACACAGCCCCTCCTATACAGGCAAGCCAAGTCGCTTGGCTTGCCTGATCCTATGATGCCTTTTATAGTGTTGGCTCAGAGGATGAGTCGACAATCATGTCCAGTTTGCCGCAACGTTTTTTCTCCTGGGCTAACCAGGTGCTTGGTGCTGAGGAGAGTAAGGGGCGCCTAGATATCTTGCGTCGTCAGGTAGCGCTGCAAGCGGTGAATCGTCTGGTTGGTCTGAGTATTCCTTTTGTCCGCCGTAACCACTTTCAGGTGCTGGCTTTGCATCATGGTTACCTTAAAGCGAAGATTCCTTTGCAGGGTAACCGTAATCATATGGGTACAGTCTATGCGGGTGCCCTGTTTATGCTGGCCGAGGTTCCGGGTGGGGTCATGGCTTTGTTTGAATGGGGAACCGGCTATGTGCCTGTGCTGAAGGAAATGACCCTGCGATACCTCAAGCCTGCTACGACAGATATTACCGTGGAATTCAGGTTGCCTGATGCGAAAATACAACATATTCAGGCTACGGTGGAGGCGCAGGGTAAGTGCGAATTTACCTTAGAAGCCGATTTGATCGATAGCAAGGGCGTCGTGGTGGCTAAATCAGAAGCTCACTATCAGATTCGTACGCGTGCTTCGCTAGTCAGGTAATTATGAAGTCTCCCACCGCTAAACGCCTTGCGACGTTGTAGCGGGGGTTTCCTGGGTCAACGACCAGAGCGCAGGGGTGTTGCCACCACCACGACTTACCTCGGTCTCACCAAGCGTGGGCCGTGCTTCCACAGCCGGTTCGGAGCCCTCCGCCCCTACCTGGATCCTTGTGATTCTGCACCGCTTCTTTTCCTTCTGAACATACTTCCCGGCCAGCAATTGCCGCACACCACGCATGGCAATAACTTTTGCCGCGTTGTGATCCGCATGGTCGGTGTTCCCGCAGCTTAGGCAGACAAATTCGGATTGCGATACCCGATGGTCCTGGTGAACATGGCCGCAAACGGCACATTCTTGCG
>JAJZHP010000003.1 GCA_021804355.1 Pseudomonadota bacterium
TTTTCGGACATGCCCGCATTCAGGACACGTCTGGCTTGGCTTGAGTTTTCTTGTCGGTGCTTCTGCCCACATTCCACCAGTGTCCAAGACTTTGTAGCGGAGCAGTTGCATAAGTAGTGCCGGGGCCAAGGAGCACGAGCGGGCGTGGCACAGCGATGACAGTAGCCACGACCTTGAGTGCTGCTAATTTTGCTTTGGCTTTAACGATGGTGCTGAGACGAGGCATGAGGCGGCTCCCTTGGCTGATGACGATAGGGGTCGCCCGAAGGGATTCCCAAAAATAGAGCAAAAACTCTAATTTTGCGATTATTAACAGAATGAGTTTTTTAAGTCAAGCGTGATGGGGTATGGACAGCAATTTTCATTATAACAAATAATGATGGCAATTTGGACACACTAAGCCATTTTGAGTTTCCCTGCGCTGATTGACGATCTGCGAGGGCTGATGCGCTTGTCTTCCGGACAAGCGCACCAGATGGCCATGAATCTGAGCTACAGAAAATGAGCAGCAGAGTCTGCGGGTTCATCGTATTGGCCTGTCCATAACAGACCAAAAACGCGGGCAAATAATCTTCGTGTCTAAGTGACTGAAAGCATGAAAGCTGCAGAATCAGGCGGTTTTATGCCTGCATTAACACATCAAGAATATGAGCCTGAGCTGCTTCGGTGCCTCACTAGGTAGTATATCCCTATCAGGGCTGCGCCAAAACCAGATGCAGCTCCTACGATCAGTGCCCAGCGCGGACCAAACCGATCGGCTACCCATCCCACCAGAGGAGCACCCAGCGGGGCACTGCCCAGCATAATAGCCAGCAGTATGGCTAAAACCCTGCCCCGCAAGGCGGAGTCCGTTCCCAACTGCACCAAACTGTTCGTCGTCGTGGTCAGGGTCTGAACAGATATCCCTGTTATCACCAGAATCAGGCCAAAAGACCACTCATTGGGCATCATCGCCGCCAAGACACAGCAGATACCGAAAGCTGCAGCACTAAGCGGCAGGGCTAAAAACTTAGGATGGGCTCGTTTGGCTACCATCAATGCACCAACAACGGAGCCCATCGCCATACAGGACGTCAGCATGCCGTAACGCCCTGCTCCTGTGTGAAATGCCGTAACGGCCATGGTTGAAATGAAAATTGGGAAATTAAGCCCGAACGTTCCTACCAACAGCAACATGAGCAAAGCCGCCTTCAACTCAGGATGATGCCAAGCATAATGAAAACCTTGCATGAATCTACCCGGTGATCTGTCAACCTTGAGCTTCCCATACAGTTCCTCCTGGCGAAGTTGACTTAAAGCCAGCAGTACCGCCATAAAAGACACTGCATTAATTAGAAATGCCCAGCCACAGCCTACCGCAGCAATCAGTATTCCTGCCATAGCAGGCCCTATCATCCGCGCTGCATTGAACGAAGATGAGTTCAATGCCACCGCATTGAACAAATCCTGCTCACCTACTAGTTCGGATACGAACGCGTGACGAGCAGGGGCGTCGAATGCCGATATGCAACCCAGACCACCGGCAAACATGTATAACTGCCAAAGTTGGACCCTGCCTATTATGGTCAATATGCCTAGACCCAGAGCCAGCATACCCATGCCTGTTTGAGTGACCAACAACAGTTTTCTGCGATCAAGCCGGTCAGTAGCCCAACCCGTCAAAGGCAACAAAAGCAACTGGGGTCCAAATTGCAGGGACATCACCACACCCACTGCCATCGCATTGCCGTGCGTCAATTGCGTGAGCACGAGCCAATCCTGGGCGACGCGCTGCATCCATGTACCGATGTTGGAAACCAAGGCCCCGCTGACCCATAGACGATAGTTGTATTGCTGCAATGAACGAAACATGCCCTGCGACCAAAATTTCGAACCCGATAACTCACGGTCTAAAGAATTGTTCAAAATCATGTAATCTCCATCAGCCGGGTATCACACATGTAGGTGTTGCCATGCCAGCAGATTTCGATTGTGATGCAGAATGAGGTGTCAAAAAATGAAGTAAAGGATAACGAATCAATCCTGAAATATTGTAATTCCGTTGTTTTTATTGAATTTATTTCGTGAATCTTGAAGGTTTATTTCTGATTTTGATTTAATATTCATCTCTTTCTAGGAGTTTTCGAGGCATCCGAAGCCATGGATACGCTTGATTTCGGCTCTATATGAGATTTGTAGATGGCAGTGGGCGATATGGGATGGCCCGTTGAAATGACCTAATAGACTGAATGGCGGTGAGGGAGGGATTCGAACCCTCGATACGCGGTTAGCGTATACACACTTTCCAGGCGTGCTCCTTCAGCCGCTCGGACACCTCACCCTGCAAGAGGCGCGAATCTTAGCTGAAGGAAGTCACAATGGCAAGCTAGATCAGCTTTCATCGCGCTCTGCCATGGGCTAGCATAGGCGCTTCAAGCTGAGGGGTTGAAGATGTCCTACCAAGTGTTGGCACGCAAATACCGTCCGCGTAGTTTTCGGGAACTAGTAGGTCAAGAGCATGTGGCCAAGGCTCTGGTTCATGCGCTGGATCAGGATCGTTTACATCATGCCTATTTGTTTACCGGTACGCGCGGTGTGGGCAAAACCACCATAGCCCGTATTCTTGCGCGCTGTCTAAACTGTGAGACGGGTATCAGCTCTGAACCTTGCGGGGTTTGTGGTACGTGCCAGGAAATCAATGAAGGCCGTTACGTTGATTTGATTGAAATTGATGCCGCTTCGCGTACCAAGGTCGAGGACACTCGGGAACTGCTGGATAATGTGCAGTATGCACCGACGCGGGGGCGTTACAAGGTTTATCTGATTGATGAAGTGCATATGCTGTCTGGGCATAGCTTCAATGCTTTGTTAAAAACCCTGGAAGAGCCGCCTCCCCATGTGAAGTTTTTGTTGGCGACGACCGATCCGCAAAAATTACCGGTCACCGTGTTATCCCGATGCTTACAGTTTTCCCTTAAGCCGATGAGTGTCGAACGCATCGTGGGGCATTTGCAGAAGGTGCTCGATCAGGAAGTCATCACTTATGAAGATACTGCATTACAGCTCTTGGCCAGATCGGCACAAGGATCCATGCGTGACGCTTTATCGCTGACTGATCAAGCCATTTCATTCGGTGATGGTAGTTTACGCGGGGGCGATGTCGCCAGCATGTTGGGCAGTATAGACCGGCAGCTTGTGGTTCGTTTAGTACAATACCTTATTCAGGGAACGGCCAATGATGTGATGGATGTTGTGGCGCAAATGGCTGAGCAGTCGCTGGATTTTGCACAAGTGCTGGCTGATATCGTCAGCTTACTCCATCAAATGGCCTTGGTTCAGCTTTTGCCTGAACGCGCTGAAGATGACCCTGAGCTTGCTAGTCTGGCTGCTGCTGTCAGCGGCGAGGCCTTGCAGCTGTATTATCAGATAGCCCTGCAAGGGCGTCGTGATCTCCCCTTTGCTTTTGATGCCCGCTCCGGGGTAGAAATGACTCTGCTGCGCATGCTGGTGTTTAAGCCCATGCCGCAAAAAGTGGAAAGCACGCCGACGCCCTCGCGCCCTGCGACACGCAACCCGGATGTATCCCCCCTGCGCAGTGCGCAGGCAGCCGTGGATATGCCTGCACGTCAAGTTCGTCCTGCGCTAGCCTCCCCAGTTTTACCCTCTACGCCTGCCTCGCCCTCTACGGTGCCCAGGGAGGAAAGCCCGCCCATGTCCACAGCGACGGGCGAGTTTATGAGTGGGCAGGACTGGTGGGAAATCTTGCAAGCTAGGGATGATTTACAGGGCGTAGCCCGCACTCTGGCCATGAATGCTTTGCCTAGGCAAGTTTCCATCAAGCTCTGGGAGTTGCATACGCAAATGCCAGCATCCATGGCGGACATGGGACTAGAAGCGTTGCAACAAGTCATGCGGCGCTGGCAGAATCAGCCTGATTTGCAATTACAACTGGTCTACCAGGCACCTGTGGGTATGACCCCCATGGAGTTACAGGCAGAGCGACAGAAACAGGAGCATGCCAGCTTGATGGCTGGTTTTCATCAGGATCCCGTCATCGCCGGAATTATTAATCGATTTGGTGCTGAAATCACCGCGATTGAATCACGTCATTAACTTTTGAGGTTATTTATGAATATCCAGGAAATGATGCGTCAAGCTCAACGTATGCAAGAACAACTGCAGAAGAAAATGGAAGAGGCTCAAAAGGAGTTGGCGACTCTGGAATTGACGGGAGAGTCGGGTGCCGGCATGGTTAAAATTACCATGAATGGACGGCATGATGTGCGTCGAGTTACCCTGGATCCTGATCTGTTGCGTGAGGAAAAAGAATTTATCGAAGATCTTCTGGCCGCAGCTATCAATGATGCTGTGCGTAAAGTGGAAGCCGCCAGCCAGAGCCATATGTCAGGACTGACTGCCGGCATGGGCCTGCCACCGGGCATGAAACTTCCTTTCTGAGGCGAGGCGTGCATGAGTCCATTGATTGATGAATTGATTAAGGCTTTACGGGTATTGCCCGGAGTAGGCCCCAAGTCAGCGCAGCGTAGTGCACTGTATTTGCTGGAGCGACAGCGTGAGGGTGGCTTGCGTCTGGCTAAGGCTCTGGAGAAGGCTATGCGGGAGGTTAAACATTGCCGTGATTGTAATAACTTGACGGAGTTGGATGTCTGCAGTATCTGCTCGGATTCCTCGCGAGATACCTCGCTACTCTGTGTGGTGGGGACACCGCTGGATGTGATGGCTGTTGAAAATAGTGGTAGTTACCGCGGGTATTACTTTGTGCTGCAGGGACATTTATCGCCACTGGATGGATTAGGTCCAGAAGAAATAGGCATCCCCTTATTGCTGGAACGCTTGCATAGAGGCCAGGTGCGTGAATTGATACTGGCGACTCATTCCACCCTAGAAGGTGAAATGACAGCCCATTATTTGATTGATGCTGTCTCAGGCAAGGCTATTCATGTGTCACGGCTAGCCCAGGGAGTCCCTATGGGAGGTGAACTTGAATTTTTAGACAGCCGAACCCTGGCGCATGCGCTACAGAGTCGGACCTTGGTGCCACCCTCAGTGATCTAACGGTCCATGGGGATTCATGAAATGGCTGTGGTTGACGATGAGACAGAACAGTTCTGCAGTCTTCTCGGCATCGTAGAGCGCTGAATGGGCTTCTGCGGGATCAAAGTCCATGCCAGCGGCTTTACAGGCTCTGGCCAATACGGTCTGGCCTAAGGCCATGCCAGCCAGACTTACCGTGTCAAACACTGAAAATGGATGCAGTGGCGATATGTTCTTGAAGTGATGGCGCTCGATCGCTGCGTTGATAAAGCCCAGGTCAAAATGTGCATTGTGTCCGACCAGGATACAGCGCTTGCAACCTAGTTCTTTTTGACGTTTTCGCAGGGTATCAAATATCCGTCTCAAGGCAATGTGTTCAAGCTCGGCCTGACGTAAGGGGTTATACGGATCGATACCATTGAAAGCCAGGGCAGCGGGATCGAGTTGAGCGCCTGCAAAGGGCAGGAGATGAGCATGCACGCTGCTATCTTGTACCAGCTGTCCTGATTCATTCTCGTTGAGGATCACCGCCGCAACTTCCAGCAAAGCATCGGTGTTCGCATGAAAACCTGCGGTTTCAACATCGATGACCACAGGGAGAAATCCGCGGAACCTTTGAGCAATACCGCGGGGTTCAGTCATGGGCAAGTTTCCATGTCAGCGTCGAGCCTGCGCCCAAGGGAATGATGGCTCCTCCAGGGTAGGGTAGGGAGGCTGGAACGGTCCATGGGGAGCGAACCAGGGTGACTTGAGTCGTAGAGCGGGGCAAACGGTAAAAATCGGCTCCAAAATGACTGGCAAAGCCCTCTAGCCTGGCTAATGCACCTTGTTCATCAAAGATTTGAGCATACCGTTCCAGGGCCGTAGGTGCTGTATAAGAACCCGCACAACCACAAGCAGATTCTTTCGCTGACTGCGCATGGGGCGCACTGTCGGTGCCCAGAAAGAAACGCGGATCACCTGATGTGGCAGCCTGTAATAATGCCAAGCGGTGTTCTTTGCGCTTGAGTACAGGTAAACAGTAATAATGAGGACGTACACCACCTACCAACATGGCATTGCGATCAAATTGCAGATGATGTGCGGTCAGGGTCGCAGCGACTCGTCCGGTTTGCTCCCGGATAAATTCCACGGCCTGGCGGGTGGTGATATGTTCAAGCACGATGGGCAATTCAGGCAAGCGTTGACGCAGTGGAGCGAGTACCTTGTCAATGAAGACGGCTTCCCGATCAAAAATATCCACATCAGGGTCAGTCACTTCGCCATGAATCAGTAACGGCAATTGACGTATAGCCATGCGCTCAAGCACGGGCATCACCCGGTCTAGGTGCGTGACGCCGGCATCCGAATGCGTGGTTGCTCCACTGGGATAGAGTTTAAGGGCATGGATCTGGCCGCTATCGACAGCTCGGTCAATTTCTTCGACGGGGGTATGATCGGTGAGGTACAGACTCATCAGCGGTGTAAAAGCTGCCCCGGAGGGACAAGCTGACAGAATGCGCTCCCGGTAGGCAAGCGCGTGCTCAAGTCGGGTGACAGGAGGCATCAGGTTAGGCATGATGAGTGCCCGGGCAAAACAACGTGCCGTAGCGGCGACTGTATAAGGCAGGGCCTCATGGTCGCGTACATGCAGATGAAAATCATCAGGAGTAGTTAAGCTTAACGTCTGCATGCAGGGAAATGCTCCGGATTAGGGTCATAGAACTTGCTCAGCCTCAACACTGCTTATGCTGGAGCCAGCCAGTTCTCTGGAAGTAACGACTTATTTTGGAATCTGTCCGTATGTCTGTCTACACTAACAGGCACTCAGTAGGGGCCGTTATGACCACCAGCACCTTATGCATCAGGATGTATGACACGTCTGTAGTAATTCTCTCGCTCGTTCTGCATTCTGTCAATTTTGTTGGCAATACTCGGGAGTCATCCGCATGAGAGGGTATGCCATACTGCTGGTGAGCGTTTGGTCGGTCGTGGCTCACGCGCAACGGTATTGGGCGCGTGAGGATGTGGCTGAATGGAGCTTTCAAGATCATGCTGATCATTGTTTGATGACTCAGGTTATCCCCGATTTTGGCAGCGTTAGTTTTGACCAGGGCCTAGCTCAGCCTTTGGTGTTACGTGTCCATTCCATCTTAGACCTGTCAGGTGTGCATAGGCTGCATATGGCACGAGAATCAACACCATGGCAACCTGCCAGCCCTGCGGTGGTCAGCGAGGTTGCGGTGATGAATGGGGAGGGAGGACACGCTCTGGAGTTCGGGTCAGCTCCTGCAGAAACAGCGTTGGAAACCCTGGAGTCCAGTCACCAGTTGCACTTGACTCCTGATGTTCTGGTGCTGGGTGGCCGCGCTGATGTGATCATGCAGCCTGTGCGTATGCATGATGCGCTCCTGGCTTTCCGGGCCTGCCGATTGGCGCAGACGAAAAAAGAACAGGTCATGGCAGCCCAGACGCTGCGGCAGCCATCGGCTGCACCTAAGGTGGTTCAGCATGAAGCTCCTAAGCCCAATCCCCCGGTAAGTCCGCCTCAAAAGGATGTGGAGAGATCTATCCATAGCCCCTATCAGGACTGGCTTAAGCAGCACGAAGCAGGTCATCATGGCCTGCCAGTGGTTACCCGGGGTCATGATAAAAGCGGATTGCCAACTCAGGTGGTCATGCATTTTGCCACCGGTAAATCCTCGATCAGCAAGGCCTTGCAGGATCAAATGGAAAGTATCGTCAAGGAATGGGAAATCCGCCGTGGCGAGAAACGCAGTATGTCTTTGTTGCTGCAAGGTGGCGCAGTCGCAGGTCAGGAGGTGCTGGTTCTGCATCGGTTGGATGCCGTTCGTAGCTACCTGCTAGCCCGGGGAATGCCTGCATCCAGGGTACATGTTCGCGTCAATAAGATGGCAGGAGCCCATCAGCCTGATGACATCAATGTGATCGTTGGTGACTAAACCGGTGCGAAGCTGAAGGCTGGACTTAGATTTGTAGGTAGTTCCTGCTGTCATGAGGGTGGGTAATTTTGTAGAATATAGCCTTTATCACCGGCATGGACACGAACATGGCAGCAATTAAGAAGGTCGTTCTGGCTTATTCAGGCGGACTGGATACATCCATCATCCTCAAATGGCTGCAGGAGCAGTACGGTTGTGAAGTCGTTACCTTCACGGCTGATATTGGGCAGGGGGAAGAGCTGGAGCCGGCTCGTGCCAAAGCCCAGGCTATGGGGGTCAAGAGCATCTATATCGATGACCTTCGGGAAGAGTTTGTACGTGACTTTGTATTTCCACAGTTCCGCGCCAATGCAGTTTACGAAGGTGAGTATCTGTTGGGGACGTCTATCGCTCGCCCGTTGATAGCCAAACGACTGGTTGAAATTGCTGAACTGACTGGAGCTGATGCCATTTCACATGGCGCTACGGGGAAAGGCAATGATCAAGTACGTTTTGAATTAGGAGCGTATGCGCTTAAACCGGGTATCAAGGTCATTGCTCCCTGGCGTGAATGGAGTTTGAACTCGCGTGAAGCTCTGATGTCTTATGCCCAGCAACATGCCATCCCCATTGATTTTGCCAAAGCAGGTAAAAAAAGTCCTTACTCCATGGATGCCAATCTGCTGCATATTTCTTATGAAGGGGGTGGACTTGAGGATCCCTGGTGGGAGCCAGAAGAAGCTATGTGGCGTTGGACCAAGTCCCTGGAGGCTGCGCCTGATCAAGCAGAGTACCTGGAACTTACCTACGAACGTGGCGATATCGTAGCACTCAATGGTGTGCGTCTGAGTCCGGCTGCCGTGTTGGCTGAGCTCAATCGTAAAGGCGGCGAGCATGGCATAGGACGTTTGGATCTGGTCGAAAATCGTTATGTAGGTATGAAGAGCCGTGGTGCTTATGAAACTCCGGGCGGTACCATCATGCTGAAAGCTCACCGCGCCATCGAGTCCATCACCCTGGATCGTGAAGTGGCTCATCTTAAAGATGAACTTATGCCGCGTTATGCTTCCCTGATTTACAACGGTTACTGGTGGAGTCCTGAGCGCCTGATGCTGCAGACCATGATTGATGAGTCCCAGCAGGTCGTTAATGGCGATGTCCGCGTTAAGCTGTACAAAGGCAATGTTATGGTCGTTGGACGCCGTTCGGAGGACTCTTTGTTCGACGCCAGCATAGCCACGTTTGAAGATGATCGTGGTGCTTATAATCAAAAGGATGCTGAAGGTTTTATTCGTCTGAACGGTTTGCGACTGCGCATCGCTGCGGGTAAAGGTCGTCGCTTAATCTGAAGGCTGCGAGGCATTACGACGGTAGTCGCACAGATCAGACACCAGGCACCGGTCGCAATGCGGTTGGCGAGCGGTGCAGGTGTAGCGACCATGCAGGATCAGCCAATGATGGGCATCCTGCATGAACTCTGCAGGGATGCGGGCCAGCAAGCCTTGTTCCACCGCACGAACATCGCGTCCAGGTGCCAGCCCCGTGCGGTTGCCTACCCGAAAAATATGGGTATCTACAGCCATGGTCGGTTGGCCAAAGGCTGTGTTTAGTATCACATTAGCCGTTTTGCGCCCTACACCGGGCAGAGACTCCAGCGCTGCTCTCTGGTCAGGTACTTCACCCTCATAGTCGTCAACCAGACGTTGGCAGGTGGCCACCACATGGCGGGCTTTGCTGTTAAATAAGCCTAGGGTACGGATATGGTCAGCGACGCCGTCGACACCCAATCGCAACATGTCGCGAGGTGTAGGGGCTTGGGCAAATAGTCCGGGAGTTACCTTGTTGACACTGACATCGGTAGATTGGGCAGAAAGCATGACAGCGATCAAAAGTTCAAAGGTCGAGCGGTAATGCAACTCGGTCGTGGGGTGGGGATTGGCGGCGCGCAGACGCTCAAAAAAAAGTTGTATGTGATGGTTATTCATGTTTTTTTAACGGGGCTTCAGCTTGTTGTACGGCTATTTCCAAAGCAGAACGTCGTTCCTGCCAGGTGGGGTCGGATGCCTCGGGATATTGTCGCAGGAATTTTTTTAGCTCATGACGCGCCAGGGCAGCCGCGACGGTCAAAGCAGCTTGTTGGCTAACCATGACTTTGGGGCGTGAGGCTGTTTTTTCTCGCTGTTGTTGGTCAAGTCTAGCCTGACGCTGTTCATGGCGTTGTCGCCAGCGTTGGGCCTCTTCAGGGCTAGGCAGGCGCGGTAAAGCCGTGAGGAGCATGTCGATACAGTCGACAGGACAGGGCGCTACGCAAAGGTCACAGCCGGTGCAGTCGTCGGCAAGCACGGTATGCATATAACCTGAGGCGCCGATGATGGCATCGACCGGGCAGGCCTGTATGCATTTGGTACAACCGATACATTCCTCCTCGCGAATGAAGGCTACTAGTCGGCCCTCTAGGGTTTGACCGCAATCAGGGTCCAGCGGCAAGGCTGGACGGCCCGTGAGCTCCGCCAGGGCTTGAATAACTTCGGGGCCACCTGGCACACAACGGTTGATGGCTGCCCCTTCGGAGATGGCCTCGGCGTAGGGACGGCATCCGGGATACTTGCACTTCGTGCACTGCGTTTGTGGCAATAGCGCATCAATCTGTGTTACTTCAAGTCGTCGAGCTAGCGACATGGTAGTCCATCTTGGCAACGTGATATCCAACATTTTACCATCATCATCAGGCTTGAGGACTGAATCCATCACCCTGATTTTTTGGATGCAGAAATTCGCAGGTGATGGTATACGGTGACACCGGGTAATCGTGGTACAAGGAGAAGTGATCTATGCAAGCATGGTTGGAAGCATCGGCAGTTGAACTGGCGAAGATGATCAGGGAGCAACGTGTGTCTTCTTTTGCTGTGGTTGAGGCTCATATCCGTCGTGTGGAGCAAATCAATCCTGAGATTAATGCTCTGGTGTTTGACCGGTTTGCACAAGCCCGGCACCTGGCACGTGCTGCTGATGCTGCGATTGCTAAAGCCAAACAAGACGGAACCTTGGCTGCCCTCCCGCCTTTGCTGGGTGTGCCCTGTACGATCAAGGAGAGCTTTGCCTTGCGTGGCGCGCCGAATACAGCTGGCTCGGTAGAGCGTCAGCATATTATCTCTGATGACAATGCGGTGGCTGTTCAGCACCTGGAAGACGCTGGTGCCATCGTGCTGGGGGTGACGAATACCTCTGAGCTTTGTATGTGGATGGAGTCCTTTAACAAAGTTTATGGACTGACACGTAATCCCTATGATAACCGTTGTACAGCAGGAGGATCTTCCGGTGGTGAAGGAGCCATCATCGGTTCCGGGGCTTCACCATTTGGTTTGGGCTCTGATATTGGCGGTTCGATACGCATGCCTGCTCTGTTCAATGGTGTTTTTGGGCATAAAGGCTCCCCGGGGCTGGTATCTAATCTAGGACAATATCCGTTCCCGAAAGGGATCGCCGAAGAGATGCTGTCTACCGGGCCTTTGTGTCGGCGAGCAACGGATTTACCCCTGCTGCTGGGGGTGATGGCGGGTAAGCCTTCGGCTTTTGATCATGTGTCGACGATAGAGGTAGGCCGCTTGCGCGTATTGCGACGCCATCCTGACCCCTTAGTGCGGGCTGATCGTGCTCAGGCCCAGGCGCAGTCACAGGCTATCCGGTTGTTAGTTGAAGCGGGCGCGCGCGAGGAGCTGATCGATCTGCGCGGTTTTTATCATGCCTTTGATATCTGGTCCAATACCTTAAGTTCTGCAGGCAGTACATCGTTTGCTGAGATGATGTACGGTAACAGGCAGATCTCGGAGGCATTGAAAGCCTTGATTAATCTCCCTCGCGCGCAGTCAACGCATACTCTCCCGCTGGTTCTGCTTAGCCTGCTGGAGCGTGTGCCAGAGGTCATGCCGGCACGTATGCAACGTCTGGTGCGTCAGGGGGAGGCATTGCGTCAGCAGTTGATCGACCATCTCGGTACCGATGGGGTACTGGTGGATCTGGCTTATCCTACGACGGCTCCCCGACACTATCGGGCCATGGTGCCGCCTTGGGGCTTTGTTCGTTCAGCGATATACAATGCGTTGCGCTTGCCGTCGACCGAGATCCCTATGGGACTGGCGCAAGGCTTGCCTACTGGAGTACAGGTCGTGGCCGCGGCAGGTCAGGATGCATTAGGTTTGGCGGTAGCGCAGTATCTGGAACAGCGGCAAGGTGGCTGGATTCCTCCCTGGAAAGTTTAGCTCATTGCAATCTGAGGTAGGCTATGAACGAAGTAGGCTTCCTACGAAGCGAAGACAAAGTTGCCCGAACTACTTCGGGGTGTTCAAGAAGGCAGTCGCTACCCCGCGTAAGCGGCAGCCATTGGCTGAGGGCGGGGAGGATGTCAAGCAAGCAAACACCTCGGTAACTGATATGGATATTAAAGAGATGATTAACGGGGGACGAATCCATCGGGAAAGGCTTACGCTGCGACGGTGCTAAAACAACTCAAACGGTCACAAGCTGTCGTACCGTCAATGATGACATCTTAAGCGCCTGCTAAAGCAGATCCTTGTTTGCTTCCCACCTTGGTTTGCAAACAGCCAAAAGTTTAATCTGATGGCAAAGAGGCTGTCATGGGATTGCAATGAGGTCAGGTTTTAATGGGGGAAATACTTCAAAGAGAATCTCAACATGGAATGTCAAGAATTTGTAGAAGAGTGGTTGCCTGATCGTGAGGAGTTGCTTTTGTTGTCGGGCTCCGAAGAAGAAAATGTCGATTTTGATGATGCTACGGAACTCTAAATAACAGCCAAGAAATGCGCGGGTCAGGTCTTCAAAAAGATCTGACTTGAGTAGCCAGAATTTTTTGCAGGTTGTGGCCCTATTCTCATTATTCTATCGCAGACTATCCTGCTGCCCTCAGATTGGCTAGACTGCTGGGGTGCAGTACTATTTTGTCAGTTTGTGAGACATTCCCTGTCAAGGATAGTGGGGGAGTGTCAAGTCCTTAAAGCTGATGCTGGCTCAAGATGGGGTCGTGAGAAATTATGTTTCAGGAGCAGACTGAATGGCGTGCGGTCATTTGCTTTTGGGATGGCCAGCATATATCGAGAGTATTGCTGTGGTCTGACTTTCAGGCTTGCCTGGATGGTTACGTGCCATTAAGCCCTTGTGCGGGTCAAACTTGGCGAGCAGCCTATGCTGAACTGGAAGAAGATCTTCAGCTAAAGGCGGTGGTTTTTTTTCAGATCGGTTTTGACGCCCAAGGATTCGCTGAACGCAGCTGGAATTTGCCTTTACCTCATATGGCAGAAATTGCAGGCCCTGGCCCTGATCTGGGAGGAGGTTGGATACGTTTGGCTTGCCGTAGTCAATGTCCGATTTCCTGGCATGCTTCCAAAATGTGGGATCCTTTACTGCATCCAGGCATTAGTGAATTTCAGCAGATGCAAGCTGTTCTGAAAGAACAGGCTATGCGCCTGGGGTTGCGCATTCAGCGACGTTCCGTGGCACCTGTACAAGAGCCAGTTATTTCGCATCAGGATATTCCTTTGCTGGCGCAGCGAGTGGAGGCTGAGCGTGAACGAGAACCTTCGGAAGATTTGATGCGTTTGCAAGGCGAAAGGGATGCTTTGCAGCGCGAACTCGAACAGCGTGATCTGCGTCTGCGCTCTTTTGAAACCGAGCATGTAGAGAAGCTAGCGCGTGAGCGGTTTGAGCATGAGCAAGCTCTGGCCATCCTGCACGCGCAACATTCCAAATTGCTGGCGCAGCAAAAGAACCAGCGTGAACTCAATGATTCTTTGCATGAGCAAGTGATGGCTTTGCAGGGGCAGGTTGAGAATCTGGATGCACAAAAGCGAAATCTGGCGATGGATGCTGAGGTGCATGGACAACTGCAGCTACAGAAGCTGGAAGCTACCCATGAGGAAACCCTCAAGCAGCATATTGAAGTTCTGGAACAGCGCTGGCAGCGTGAAGCTCTGATACGCGAGCAATCGCTGCTGGTAGAACTTGAAGCGGAGCGCGCGCGATTTCGGGATCGAGAGACTAGACTGCAGGAAGAGCAGGATGCGTTACAGAAGATTGTCATGGCTCGGGATGAACAAGTGTTACAGCTAAGTCAACGTACGGAACAGTTGTTGTCACAAACCGCCGAGAAGTTTTTGCTGGAATTAGAAAAGTTAGGCATGAATTTTCTGGTCTATCACCCGGGGGCGGGTCATGTATCTATCCCTGTGAAGGATCTGGCGGCTTATGTTAAAAACCCGTTAGCCTATGCCGCTAATTTATGTTTTGTCGGTGAAGATCATTATAGACACTGGCTTGAACACTATAATGACCCACGATGCAAGATCGATGTGGGAGAAGCGGGAGCTTGCGGAGCCCGTATCATTCGCGTGGACTCGCCGGCACGATTTGTCGTCGGCGAATCCGACCGATGTGCTCGTCATCATAGCGATAGAAATATTGATGCGGTGCTGAAGTTCAGGCCGCAAGATACCTTGAGAGGATAAATATGACCAGTCCTGCCTTACGTCGAGAAGTGCTGGAGACCTTTGTCCCTTTAAATGCACTCCCGGTAGAAAGACTTGAGTACCTGCTTCACGATGTGACGGTCATGACCTTAAATCCAGGGGATGTGCTGGAAGACTGCCGCGAGGGCAGCGGCCAGACGGTCTATCTATTAAGTGGAAATTTGCTGTTCAGCGATGAATCAGGGGAAGTGGCCAGAATTTGTGCGGGCGAAGTTCAAAGCTGGTATCCGGTGACGACGCCTCGGGGTGGACGACAGACGGTCCGGGCGGAAACAACCGTCAACTGTATTTGCCTGGAAAGTGAGCGCCTGGATCGTGTCTTGGCCTGGGAGCAGTCGGCTCGTTATTTTGAAGCTGAACTAGCCTTTGAGCAGGGTTTAGAGGATAGCCGTTGGTTGCGGCGCTTGTTGCGGGCTCCCATATTCTATCATTTGCCTGCAGCCCATGTACGTGAGATGTTTCACCGCATGGTTCCACGCAAAGTTGAGGCGGGTGAGGCCGTGGTCATCGAAGGAGAGTTAGCGGATGCCTGTTATTTCATCAAGCAGGGTGTGGCTGAAGTGGTAGTCGGATTACCGGATGGTGGTCAGCGTTGTCTTGCCTTGCTGGAACCGGGACAGTATTTTGGTGAAGAGGGGTTGCTGTTTTCAGGGCGGCGGAATGCTACCGTACGTATGGAAACCAACGGTGAATTGTTGCGCCTGGAAAAGCTGGATTTTGATGAACTTATCAAAGCCCCTGTGGTCGCTGTCGTTGATGCACATGAGGCTATGGAGCGTATACAGGCAGGCGGGCAATGGCTGGATGTTCGTCTGGTCGATGAATACCGAGGCGAAGGTTTGCCGGGTGCCGTGAGTGTGCCCTTACAGAGTTTGCGCATCAAAGGTCGTTTGCTGGAGAAGAGCAGACATTATGTCATTTGTTGCGATACCGGACGGCGTAGCGCAGCAGCAGCCTTCATTCTCTGTGGTGAAGGGTATGATTGCAGTGTGCTGGACGGCGGCCTGAATAGCCTCGGTGAGACGGATTTTCAAACTATCATGCAAGGCCAAAATTAAGATGGGGCAGCGCTTTCGTCATGTCGGCGTGGTCGCACGCCCGGGTAGCGAAGAAGTGCTGGGTACTTTGCGTGAACTGTTGAGAATCCTCAAAGAGCTCATGGTACATGCGGTCCTGGAAGTTGAGACAGCCGAGCTTATCGGTAGCCAGGAGCAGTGTGCCAGCATGGTCATGCTCGGTGAAACGGTAGATATGGTAATTGTGGTGGGCGGTGATGGCAGTTTGCTGCGCGTGGCCAGAGCCATGGCGCGTTTTCACAAGCCTGTGTTGGGTGTCAATCGAGGGCGTTTGGGTTTTTTAACCGATGTCAATGCACATGCTCTCTACGACGGCGTAGCCGCGGTATTGTCCGGTGACTTTACCAGTGAGCCTCGTTTTTTATTCGAGTGCCAGATCAAGTCAGGTGAAGACCAGATAGAACAGGGGCTGGCCCTGAATGATGTTGTGCTTTATGCCGGTAGAACGCTGCATATGGTGGAGTTCGAACTTTTTATTGATGGTCATTTTGTGTACCGTCTGCGCTCGGATGGCCTGATCATCGCCAGCCCCACAGGTTCTACCGCGTATGCACTGTCAGGCGGAGGACCCATCATGCATCCGCGCATGGATGCCATGGTGTTAGTGCCTATGCATCCTCATACCCTGAGTAGCCGGCCTATCGTGGTGGATGGCAATAGTGAAGTGAAGATTCGGGTTCGTTCGCGAGAATTTCAGCCCATGGTCAGTTGTGACGGCCAGGAAGGGCGTAGCCTGGCTGCCGGTGATTGGATTTATGTGCGAAAATATCCGCACAAGCTGCAACTCTTGCATCCTCCGGGACATGATTTTTATAAAACCTTGCGGACCAAGATGGGTTGGAGCAGTGATAATCAGGTAACCAAATAATGCAGAATCTTCTTAAACATGCGGTGTCCTTGGATGCCGATATCATAGCTTCCCTGCGTCGGGCCATCGAACTGGGAAAGTTTCCGGACGGAAGGCGGTTGACCACTGACGAGTTTGGTGTGTGTATGCAGGCCGTGATTGCTTGGGAGGCACAGCACTTGCCTGCCGAACAGCGTACCGCGTATATCGATCGGGGCAGCAAGCAGGAGGGTGAGTCCTGTGCCTCGGATCATGAGCATGAAGCTGTTATCGATATTAAGCCGGCGTCCAGCGGTTCAACGCGCTGAGCTTTTGCAAGGCGTTGCCCCGTCCGTATGTCCGCATTACTATTCTTGCTGATCCTGGGCTTGCGGACTAAAAACGACGCGATAGTTCATGGGGTCCTGGTGCGTTCAGCCATCAGGCGAGCATGTACCTGATCAGCGCTGAGGGCGCTGGAAGGATCTGCCTTCAGTGCATCGTAAGCAGCACCGACTTGGTTGTGCAGCCAGCTTTCCATGGCACGATCCCGGGCTATCAGCACCCTCAGTCCATCGCGAATGACCTCGCTTTCACTGGCATATTCACCAGCACGGACCTTGGCTTTGACGATGTCTGCCATATCGTTGGGGAGGGTGATGCTCATCTGCTGGGTGGTTCGCATGAGGACAGTCCCATGAGTGTTGATAAGATTTAATCCTACTCCCTTCATAGAGCATCGTCCAGCAGGGTCGACGACGTGTTGCTCTTGTTGTTAGCGGCTGTGTAAAACCGCCTGATTCTGCAGCGTAATTTTGCAGGTATAAAACTGCCCCCATGGCGCGTGTGGCCTGGAGGCAGTCAGGGTTAGTTGATGGGGTAATCTCAGAAGGGTTCACCGCGTTCTTCAAGTAAGGCTAATGCTCGCAGCCAGGGTTTATCTGCTCTTGGAGATAACTGATTTTTCTTGGTTTTCTCCATGGAGTGAATATGGCGCAACAGATCTTGAACGCGTTCGGCAGTATCGGTGTAGTTGATCTGCACAGTGATTTTCATAGCGTTGGTTCTGCTCATGTCAGGCTTTTGTTCGTGTTCATGTGTCCGTGACGGCTTAAGGCGCGGTTTACCGCTTCGGATGCGGTTGAATGATGATGGTACAGGTCATGCCAGCAGCAAGAAATTCCTGTGTGGGAAGGTGGTCGAGATGAATGCGTACGGGAATGCGTTGGGCTAGGCGAACCCAACTGAAGGTTGGATTAACGTCAGCCAGTAACTCGCGCCCCTGCGTATTGTCTCGGTCGGTAATGCCATACGCCAGGCTTTCGACATGGCCGCTTAGTTCAGGTCCACCACTCATCAGTTGTATGTGAGCCGGATCGCCGATATGGATGGCGGCAATTTTGGTCTCCTCAAAATAGCCATAAGCGGTAAAGGAGTGACTGTCTATCAGTGCCATGAGGGCTTGCCCGGTGGTAGCATAATCACCGGGATGAACTTTGAGATTGCTGATATAGCCATCCACAGGAGCACGCACCCAGGTTCGGTCCCGATTGAGTTGGGCCAGTGCCATTTGAGCAGCAGCGGCTTGTAGTTGACTCTCGGATTCTTGTACCTGAGTCAGGGCATTGCTGACATTCTCGGCAGAAACAAGGCTATTGACCAGTGGATTGCGGCGGGCAAATTCTTCGCGCTTAAGTTTCAGGTCGGCCTGACGCTCTTTATAGTGGGCCTGTGCCAGCTGTAGAGCGAGTTGATAACGTTGTGCATCAATACGCAGCAGGACATCGCCTCGGTGGACAAACTGGTTGTCATAGACTTCAACGTGCTGCACCAGACCGGCACTGTCGGCCGCAATATGGATGACGTCAGCCTGTATGCGGCCATCCCGGGTCCACGGACTGAGTAAGGACTGATGCCACAGTCGTGAGCCAAGAAATAATGCTACCAGCAGCAGCGCAAGTGTCAGGCTGGCCTGGAGTCCTGATCGAAAGTTCATGTCGAAACTCCATTCTGGTAAAAGATCCATAAACCCAGAGCTGCATACAGGCTTATGAACAGTCCTAACCTAAATAGCGAGTGGTGCCAGATATGTGTATATAAATCCAGGCGGGCAAGCATACTGTCCAGAACCCAGAATAATGCAGTAAATACCACGAGTAAGGTGATTAAACTGGGAACTTCGATGCTGAACAAGGCCATTTCAAGGGGCAAAGGAAACTCCTTCCAACGGTTCAGTGGCATTCGATAGGGCATTAAAGCGAGCCAACCAGGGGTCGTCTCTAAAAATGTGTAGGACACGTCGTAGATCACTGCCGGGTATTGCTGGATGATCACCCGTGGCTGACATGCGTATAAGGTCAACCAGCGCATCAATGGTGAGTTGACGTTGTTCCTGTAGTTGGGGGTGACGTAGACTATGTTCGAGTTGACGCAGCACTTGCTTGAGGCGATGAGGGGGCGTTGTGGATCCTGGTAGGGAAGCATGTTGGCGCAGCTGGACGATAGCATCGCCGAGTTCAAGCACAGCAAGCGTGCAGGGGATGAGCTCCTGAACCAGATGGGGCGCGTGTATCATAACCTGACGCATCAGGTCGCGGGTACGTCCATCAAAACTATGTGGAAGCTGCTGCAAAGACCTTCGACAGGTTGCAGCCAGTTCATGGGCAAGGTGTCGGATGTAGTAGCGTCGCTGTTGCAGTAACTGGCCACGCCGAAGCACAGAAAAGGCGATGCCGGCGATGCCGAGACCTATCAATTGTGCCAAACCGCTGTTCAGCAGCAGAACACCGTCGTAATACATCCTGTTATGTAGCGGCAGAGCGTTACCCAGCATCATGCAGTAGGCAATGCCTATGCCATAAGTACGGGTTCGAGAAGCTATCCATAATCCCAAAATGATAAAGGGGAGCATGCCCATGCCCAGATAGACGAAAGAATGCATGTTAGGTAGAACCATCAGGTTCATCACCATGGCAGCGATCAGTCCGAGGGTAAAGCCCGTCGCCATGTGAATAACGGCGCGCTGGGGTTGCGGCGCAGCAGCGAACAAGGCACAGGCGATACAGGCTATCGTTGCTGCCAGAGAACCTTGCGGCCAGGCGGTGGCAATCCAAAACGCACTCAGAACTAGCATGGCAAGTACAGCACGTACGCCAGTCAGTATGACTTCCTGCGGAGGTGTAAAGAAAGCCGGTGCAGGGGCAGGACGCGTGGGTTGGTGACGATTATCGAGCAAAGACGCATAAGTACTGGTGAGATTAAACAACTCGCTGACCATTTGGATCATGAGTTCAGCGGCATCATCAAAAGCATCAAGCTCCTGAGGCGAGGTGACTCGTTGCTGTAATCGATGGCGTATATCATGCAGGTGTTGGGCGAGCCAGGGTTGATAGCTACCTAACTGACGAAGTAGGGTTGTGGTTTCAGCAGCACAGCGTGGAATCTGACCTTGCTGGGTTAGTTCGGGTCCCAGGGACTCAACCACCGGTCGTAATGCCTTGAGTGCGTGTACCTGCTTTCCGGTACGCATACGGTGTCCCAATTGTTCTAGGGCATGCAGGGTTGTGGTTAGTCGCATGAAGTCGGCACTGAACAGGCGCAAGCGATCACTGCGGATACGCGAGCGAGGGTCTTCGAAGATAGCTGAAGCCCGTAGAGATTCAAGTTCAAGAATCTGAATAACAAAGCGCAGTGGGTCATGACGATGAATGGATATGTCGAGTGGGGTGGCGACCGCTTTGACCAAATATGCAATGAGGTCGTAATAGTGTTGACGAACCGTCTGGATCAGGCGTGGTGTGATGTGTTGAGGCCAGAATAAATCGCTGACGACGGCTGTACATAGAATACCAATATAGATCTCGCTGACGCGGGCGATGGTGAGGTCAAAGGCCATTTCCGGGTGCTGCACGGCAGGAAAACCAATGAGACAGGCGGTATAGCCTGCAAGTACAAAGGCATAGGCCTGAAAGTCCCGAAACCATGCAGCGCAAGCGACACAGAGCCCCACCCAGAGGCTGAGGCTGATCAGAAATAAGGCTTGATTCTGGGCAAAGAGCGCAAGCATCAACAACGTGACCAAAGAGCCCAAGGTTGTTCCTAACAGTCGGTAGAAACCTTTGGCAATGATCAGACCACTTTGCGGTTGCGCGACAATAAAAACAGTCACCAAGGCTGTACCAGGGGCTTCGAGTTGCCAACGAAAAGAGAGATACAGGGCCAGCATGCCGGCCACAAAAGTCTTGGCAATAAAATTCCAGCGGAGCGCTTCCTGCCGCAGCCAGGCTGACCAGGCAAGAGGCTCACTCATGCTGCACCGTGGGTGAACTGTCCTCGCTCGGTCGGGCTCCACCCAGAGCTCTGATCAGGTGAACCTCGGCGCGTAACCGGGCGACATTGACGCGCGCAAGCTCCTGTTCACGTTGAATTCGGGCGATGCTGCTCAGTTGTTGCTCGGCTTCATCCATCAGTCCGGAGTGGTAGCCTTTTTGAGTGAGTACTTCATCCTGCTGTGCCAGGGCATAGGCTGTTGCCGCGGCCTGATACTCATCATCCAGTCCATGCAGGGTAAGCAATTGTTCGCTGACTTCCTGCATGGCTTGTAGCAGTTGTTGGTTATAGTTGGCGATATCAGCATCGCGCTGGGCAGCGGCGATATTCAGGGCTCCCTGCAAGTGTCCTCCTTCAAAAATGGGCAAGGACAGCGCCGGCGTGATGCCATACATCAAGGCATTGTTTGAAAACAGTTGAGCAAAGCCGAGCGCCTGATAGCCTGCAAAGGCATTCAGATTGATGTCGGGGTAGAAGCGAGCTTTGGCGACTTTGATGGTTTGTGTGTCAGCTTCCACCCTCCAGTGCGCAGCTATAATGTCTGGGCGTCTAGCCAGCCAGCGCAAAGGAATTTGGGTAGGTGGATGTAATGACCGGGTGAGTGAAACGGTGGGAGGCTGCAGGTGAAAATCTGCCGAGGGAGGCCTGCCGCACAGCAAGGCAAGCTGGGTGATGAGCAGCTGACGATGTGTCTGCTGGCGTGCCAGTTGGGTCTGAACCTGAGTGCGTAACCCCATGACTTTATTGACGTCAAGGTCGGTACCCAGTCCCGCTTTGCGGCGCATTTGTGCCAAGGCGAGCAGTCGGTTCTGCCCATGTAATATGGTTTCAGTTCGTTCTGACAGGGCTTCTTCCAAGGCTAGCTGCAGATAAGTGTCAATCAAGTCACTGATCAGAACCTGTTCAACTTGCGCTGATTCAGCCTGGGTAGCATGCAGTTGATCCAGCGCCGCAGACAGGGAGGCATGATGCTTGCCCCAAAGATCAAGCTCGAACCGGCTTTCAAGCAAGGTTTGATTATCCCAATAGGTGTGAGCACCAAAAGGAGGGGGGATGAATTCATCAGCGGTAAAGCGTTCATAAGTGGGGCTAACGTTAGCTGAGACTGAAGGTTTCAGCGCCGAATGCTGGATTTCGGCTAACGCAGCGGCTGCTTGAACTCGGGCTTTGGCCTCATCTAATGAGGGAGCCTGTTGTAAGGCTTGGTCCATCAGTTGGTCAAGCTGGTGGTCTTGCCATTGCTGCCACCAGTGCAGCCCTGGCCATTCCTTGATAAGGCTTGCTTGATGGGCATCATCAGGGATCACGTGATGGCTTAGAGATTCTTCAAGGGATTTGACCCGAGAGGGAGGGGTCTGCGGAAGCGTGCAGCCCGTCAGGATATACGCAAAGAGCCCCCATCCGAGGCTGAGCCGGAAAGTTTGGACTCTTAACTTGAACCACAGGCTAAAATCATTCATTTGTGTATTATAAGCACGCTTCTTACATTTGCCAAGTTTAAGTGGGCAAAGAGTGGGTCTTTGCGTTGGAGTGAGGATTACTTTTTGGTGTAAAGATAACTCATGGGCTGTCATCTGTTTTTTTGGGGCAGCCACAAGGCTACACGCCGGCGAAATTTTAGATGTAGTGATTCCGTCGTGCAGTCAGCTTTGCCTGATCTGAGGATCACCAGCGGTGATGCCCCCAGTTCTCAGGGTTAGCCCAAAAGCGGGCATTGAGCCAGTCAGGTACTTGCTTGTAAGTTAAAATATCAAAGGTCCAGACAAGCATGCCGGAGTCATGATGGGCAAGTTGGGTGTAACCTAGGGCGTCTGGGTGTATAAGCTGGCTATCTTTTTCTTGCAAAAAGATCAGCACATGGCGCGCCAATAAATCACGAGCTTCGGCCAAAGTCTGTCGCAAGGCACGGTCCGTCAACCCTGTGGGACGTTCATAGAGCAGGGCCAGATCTAGGCGTTCCTTAAATTCTCCGGCCCTATGGTGGTGCAGGGTGAGGGGAAGTAGCTCATCAGGCAGGTTCTGTAGCAAGGCTTGAGCTTCTGTATTTAAACAAAGTACATGCCGGGCTCGGCAGTCCATGAGTACTTGCGTCATAATGACCTGACGATAATCGGACATGATGTAAACTCTATGATCGTACAGGGAACGATAAGCAAATTAAGAGCAGAGGTCAAAGCACCTTTGGCCTATGTGATGCCTGTGGGTGCAACCCAGGTGCCCTTACAGCCCGGCCAGCATCTACGGTTGCGTGCTATGGGCAGTATACGCTGTCTGCATTGTCAGCGCGCGACGCGCAAGAGCTATAACCAGGGCTATTGTTATGTTTGCTTTACCAAACTCGCTGCTTGCGATATGTGCATCATGCGTCCAGAGCAATGTCATTTTGCAGCGGGCACCTGCCGGGAGCCGGTTTGGGGTGAACAGCATTGTATGGTTCCGCATGTGGTTTATCTGGCCAATTCATCGGGAGTTAAGGTAGGTATTACACGGCAGACCCAGGTGCCCGTACGATGGATAGACCAAGGGGCAAGTGCCGCCCTGCCGTTGTTTCAGGTGGGTTCCCGCCTGCATTCAGGTTTGATCGAAGTGGCCTTGGCTCAGCATGTGGCAGACAAGACACAATGGCAGGCTATGTTGCGTGGACAACCTGAGCCAGTGGACTTGGTTGGTCGTGCTGAGCAGCTGATGCAACTCTGTGCCCGAGAACTTGCTGATCTGGAGAGTCGCTTTCCTGGCGACAGGGTGAACCTGGTGCCTCAGGTCCAGCATTTTGAGTACCCGGTATTGCGCTACCCCACCAAAGTCAAGGCACTAAGCCTGGATACCCAGCCTGAGATTGAGGGGCTGCTGGAAGGTATCAAGGGGCAGTATTTGCTTCTGGATACCGGGGTATTTAATGTGCGAAAGCATACATCTTATGACATTGAAATGGAGGTTGGAGCGTGAGCGTTGAACATGCCTTGAAAGATTATCAAGCCTTAGCCTGGCGGATAGAAACGGTTGAACTGGAGTTGGACATAGGTGATGACAGCACCCTGGTATCTTCCAGGATGCTGGTACAGCGCCTCAATCCGCAAGCTCGATCGCTTTGTCTGGATGGCGAGGGACTGATGACGTTGTATGTTGGCATGGATGGGCGTGAACTGCGCAGCGATGAATACAATCTGACCCCGACCCTGCTGGAGATTCCCTGTGATGCCGATCAGGTGGTGATCAGCACGCGTGTGCGCATCCATCCAGCCACAAATACCTCGCTGGAAGGATTTTATGCTTCAGGTCCTTTGCTGTGTACGCAATGTGAACCTGAAGGTTTTCGTCATATAACCTGGTTCATCGATCGCCCGGATAACCTGTCACGCTTTACCACCACCCTGATCGCTGATGCTACCCGTTACCCGGTTCTCCTGGCTAATGGAGATCGTGTTAGTCATGCTGATGTCGGGGATGGGCGTCACAGGGCAAGTTTTGTTGATCCCACCCTTAAGCCCTGTTATCTGTTTGCTGCCGTCGCGGGAGACCTTGCTGTCCTTAAAGATCAGATAGTGACGGCGGAGGGCAGGAGCGTTGCTCTCGAAATTTATGCCGATGAGCGTGATATTCCGCAGTGTCATCACGCTATGGCGTCCCTCAAGGCGGCCATGCGTTGGGATGAGGTGCACTATGGTCGTCACTATGACTTAAATACCTATGTGATCGTGGCGGTGAGTTATTTCAACATGGGAGCCATGGAAAACAAGGGGTTGAATATCTTTAATACGTCCTGTGTGCTGGCCGATGCAAACTTGAGCACGGATGCTGGTTTTTCACGGGTCGAGTCGGTTATAGCGCATGAGTATTTTCATAATTGGAGCGGTAATCGTGTGACTTGCCGTGACTGGTTTCAGTTATGTCTCAAAGAGGGCTTAACAGTTTATCGTGATCAGCAGTTTTCGGCAGATCAGGGGTCACAGGATGTACAACGTATCGATGATCTGGTGCGTCTGAAGACCTATCAGTTTGCTGAAGATGCAGGCCCTCGATCGCATCCGGTGCGTCCAGCTGTTTACCGTGAGATCAATAATTTTTATACCGCCACGGTCTATGAAAAGGGGGCGGAAATTGTACGCATGTTGCATCGGGTCCTGGGGGATGCCGATTACCGTCGTGGTATGGATCTCTATTTCTCCAGGCATGATGGGGAGGCGGTCACGGTAGAGGATTTTTTACAGGCCTTGGGTGATGCCTCGGGTCAGGATCTGACCCCCTTTATGGATTGGTACACACAGGCAGGCACGCCGCGTATTGAAGTACTTGAGTCTTGGGATCAGCAACAGAAGGTCTATACCCTGACCTTGCGTCAGGTGGGTAAGGTGTTGCCTGTTCCCTTTCGGTTAGGTTTCCTTGATGCATCAGGAGAGCCTCTGAGCTGGCAGTCTTCAGCTTTGCTCAGGGATGATCTGTTATTGCTGACCGAGGCGACCACGACAGTGGTTGTAGCCTCGGGGACGCATCGGCCAGTACCGGTTTTATTGCGTGGATTTTCAGCCCCGGTGATAGTTGAACGGGCTATGTCTGATGAAGAGCTGGCGCTTATTGTGGAACACGATAGCGATGGCGTTAGCCGCTGGCAGGCGCTACAGACCATGCTGGTCAATGCCCTGCGCCGTCAACTGGCAGGAGAGCAGGTGCCCGGAGTACGGCTGGTGCAAGTATGTGCTGGAGTTCTTGCGAAAGCTGATCAGGATCCTGCCCTGGCTGCTCGCATGTTAAGTTTGCCTGCCTTAGCGACGATCACGGCCGGCATGACCTGTGTAGATCCGCAGCATGTCCATCGCGCCCGGGAGTCATTTTGCCGCGCACTGGGACGAGCTCTGGATTGGTCCGCCTGGGTTGCCCGCGGGTCATCTCACCATGCAGGGGAGCGAGCCTTGGTTGACCTGGCTCTGACGTATGTCACGGCTGCACAGGGCACGGCAGTGAGCGCGATGTTATTGTCGCGTTACGAGACAGCGCAAAATATGACCTCTCGTCAGTCCTGTACTTTGCCATTGCTGACCCTGGGTGGGGTGGCTGCTGCCCAAGTCCTGGCGGACTGGCGAGAGCGTTTTGCCGTGCATCCGTTAGTGATCGATCGCTGGTTCAGCATGCAGGCAGGTCACCCGCATGGGGAGGTTCAAGCGGTTGCCAAGCTTTTGCAGCATCCAGATTTTAACTGGACCTCGCCTAATCGTGTGCGAGCTGTCTTATCGGCTTTTGCGCAGAACAACATGAATTTTCATGATCGTCAGGGACAGGGGTATCAGGTACTGGCTGCTGCCATCGCGCGGCTTGATAAGATTAATCCGCAATTGGCAGCACGCTTAATGACGGGTTGGGATGGGGTAACTTCCTGGCCTGCCGAGTTGAAAGATCGGGTGCATGATGCTCTGGTTACCTGGCTAGGCGGCGAGGTTTCTGCTGACCTGGAGGAGATGCGTCGTCAAGTTATGACGGCTATTCATGGAAGTAGGTCATGCGCCTAGTTCCATGATGTCTTCATGAAGGTTTTCGCAGCGGCCTTAATGCCCAGGACATCAGCAACAAAAAATCGCAAAAGAGGGTCAAGAGTGCCTCGTTACCGAATGCTACGACTGCATGGATGCAGGAGGTAGGGCAACACATGGAGCAGTTGCCGAGAACCTTGGCGTGTTTGTTACGCACTCGAACATTTAGGGTCTTGGTTGCCAACGTATCAATCCTCTTGATACTGTTATTATAGGCAGCTTAAAACAAGCAGTCAACAGCATGCTTACATCCTCGCCATGAATGGCGGGGTTTTACGCACAAACTGATAAGTTGTGCTTAAGCACTGAATTGCTGCAAAAATGCACAGTCAACTTGCAAAATGCCAGCTTCAAGCTTTAATTACTGGGGAGATTATGTATAAATGGCGGCAGTCACCGTTTTGTCATGGGAGTGGCAACGGAAAGACACGGGATTGTCGGGTAAAATAATAAGCTACTGGGAGCGTTTGGTATGAGTTCACCTTTTTTCATGCGCAGCAAGCAAAGGGTTCGCAGGAATCGCTGGCTGCTTACCCTGGTATTGCCAGGGCTGAGTGTGCCGGTCTGGGCGGTGAACTTTAATCTTGGGCCTGATCTGCAAGTCCAGGCTGATACCTCGTTGTCTTATGGGACAGGATGGTTGACTCATACGCCTCCTGATGTGTTGACTGAAATGCCCATCACAGGGCTGAACAAGGTTGATGGTCATGCCAATTTCGATCCTGGTGTGCCCTTTACCCAAGCCTATATGATTCAGGAAAATCTATCTTTTAATTATCATGACAAATACGGCGCTCAGTTCAGTGGGCTGGCGTTTTATGATGCTACGTTGATGGGTGGTAAGCCGGTAGGTAATGATCCTTATCCTGCAGCGGCGGGGTGTAACCCCCAGGTCACGCCGGCAGCGCAATTGCAGTCTTGTGGTTTTGCCCAGGCAACCCGGGAGTTTGATGGTCGCCGTATTCGTGGTTATGACGCCTACGTCTGGGGTAACTTTACGCCGGATGAAAAACCTCTGAACGTACGTTTGGGTTATCAAGTGGTCAACTGGGGTGAAGCGCTCTATATTCAAGGTGGATTGAATGCAGCCAACCCGGTGTCGCTGGCGCAGCTGGATGTTCCGGGCTCTGAGATCAAGGATGCTCTGCTACCCTTGCCCATGGCTTATTTCAACTTAGGGTTAAGTGATGCTGTTTCCATGGAAGGTTTTGCCGAATTTGGCTGGCACTTCTCGGAAGCTCCGGGTATGGGTACGTTCTACTCCACCAATAATTCTTTCGGTGGTTATGGAGCAGAACGTGTTCTGGTCGATATGTCGACCGCTTCAAGTCTGTTGCCTGGTCAGGTGCAAAAGCCCGGACAAAACGTCCCCGGTACCCTGTTGAATCAATCACAGATGAATCAGTTGGTGCAGGCTTACAACAGCCAGCTTTATGGCAACGGCTCTACCATGCTGACCAACTCCTGGAATGGTGATGTGCCCTCATCCATCCATGGCCAGTTTGGTTTGGCCTTGCGTTTTCAGCCAGGTGACAGCGGCAGTGAGTATGCCTTGTATGCCATGAATTATACCGATCATCTGCCCGTAGCTCAGTTCACCGTGGGACAGGCCTACGGTGCAAGCCTGAATCCCAATGTGGCGCAGGTGGCTACCAATATGCTGGCGGCTACCACGGGGTCTTTGGGACTGGCCAGTGCCATTACGGGAGCCGTCTCCAAGTCGGGAGTAACCGGTTTGAATGGTATTGCCAACACGGCATCTGCTGTGGCTGGCGGCGCGGGTCTGGGTTTAAGTTCTGCGCAGATTAATACCATCGGACAGCAGACTGCTGGCCTGTATAACGGCCTGAATACGATTAATGCGATCAATAGCACAACGTATAATCTGGTCTATCCTGCCAATCGACATTTGTTTGGTACCAGCTTTTCTACTACCGTCAGTAATTTCTCGCTCGCTGGGGAAGTATCCTATCGCCCCAATAAGATTGTATTGCGTGAGTTAGGTGACAATCTGGTGGCTGAGAACTCAGCCTGGGCCCCCGTGATCGGTAACGGTGGGCAAGCCAGTTTGGCAGGATCCATGGCAGGTCAGCCTCCGGTCTCGGCGGGCCAGACTATTCAGGACTGGGCTCAGGTGGAAGAATATACGGCTGACTTGTCAGCGGTACTTAATCTGAATAATGCCCTGCGTTCTGATGGCATGACGGCTATCGTGGAAGTAGGTGCTGTACACTATGCCAACTACAATCGCAACCAGATATATGCCTCCACCAAGTCGTTGCTGAATACGTCACTGCCTAATTCCATTATATTCAATAATGGCCAGCCCAGTGCCGCAGCCTGTTCGCCGGGCAATGCCAGTTGTATAGCGGCTGTAGAAGGGCCGTTAGGTGATTATATGACACCGACTTCCTGGGGTTATCGCCTAGCCCTGAAGGCTACCTACGATGAAGTATTTACCAATATCAATATGGTGCCCCAGTTATTATTTGGTCAGGATGTGCAGGGTAACTCGGATTATACGGGAGCTTTTATGCAAGGTCGCCGTACGGCCATGCTGGGTTTGAATACGATCTATAACCAGTCGGTTGAACTGGACTTGGCTTACAACATCTATTGGGGAGGAGGTCCGGCTAATCTGATGGCAGATATGGATAACCTGACTTTGGCTTTGAAATATACCTTCTGATCTTCATGAAATATGTGGTAGATGCAGGCAAAATTCCTGACTGCATCTACACTTCTTGCTGACTGTCCGTTCGAGGAAGATAACTATGCTTAAACGACTTATGTCATGGGGTGCGGTTTTTTCGCTAACCCTGAGCCTGTCGGCAGTTGCCGGGGTGTCCCCCGGTGAGGCCAGCAAGTTGGGCGTGTCCCTGACCCCCTTGGGAGGAGAAATCTCAGGTAATGGGAAGAGTGGGTGGGATGGCATCCCTGCTTGGACGGGTGGATTGACCGAAGCTCAGGCACCCAAGAACTACCGTCCTCCTGAGCATCATCCGGATCCCTTCGCCAATGAAAAGCCTTTGCTGATCATTAATTCAGCTAATATGGCTAAGTACGCCAATTACTTGGGTGAAGGCGTGCAAGCCATGCTCAAGCAATATCCGCAGAATTTTTATCTGCAGATCTATCCTTCGCACCGCACTCTGGCGGTGCCGCAGCGTGTTGCTGATAATACCAAACGCTGTGCGCTTACAGCCCAATTACGTGGCTGGGCTATGGATAATTGTGTGGGAGGTACTCCGTTCCCTATTCTTACAGGCAGTAATTCAGATCAGGCTCTGGAAGCGCTCTGGAACCATCTCACCCGCTTTCGCGGTGTTTACGTAATTCGCCGTGCTTCAGAAGTGGCCGTGCAGCAGAATGGTTCTTACTCGCTGACCAGTAATGATCAGGAGCTTTACTTCAAGTACTACGATCCCAAGATCAAGTCCTTGGCTGATCTGCATAATATCCTGTTCTATTTTCTTTCGGTTCAGCTAGCTCCAGCCCGTTTGGCGGGGGGCGCCGTGCTGGTATGGGAAACCTTGGATCAACGTAAGGACGAACGTAAAGCCTGGGGCTATAACGCTGGTCAACGTCGTGTACGCCAGGCCCCCAACCTTTCCTACGATACACCGATTGCCGATGCTGATGGGCTGCGTACCGCTGATGACACAGATATGTTCAACGGTGCCCCGGATCGCTATCAGTGGAAGTTCTTGGGTAAAAAGGAGATGTTGATTCCTTACAACGATTACGCCTTGAGCAGCCCCAAGATCAAATATCGTGAGTTATTGACACCTGATGTCATGAATCCACGCTATGAACGTTGGGAAATGCACCGTGTCATCGTCGTCGAAGGCACTTTGCGGCCTGGAAAACGTCATATTTATTCCAAGCGTCGCTTCTATATCGACGAAGACAGCTGGCAAATTGTTGAAGCTGATCAGTATGACAGCCGTGGTGAGCTCTGGCGCGTAAGCCTCGCTTTCCCGAAAGAGTACTGGGAAGTTCCGATGATGTGGGCAACGGCTGACTCTTATTATGATTTGCAGGCACATCGCTATCATGTGATGGGGCTGACCAATGAAGAATCGATGGAGTTTGATGCTACCAAGCCTACGCCCGGTGATGAGTACTTCACGCCGGCAGCCTTGCGTCGCCGCGGTACACGCTGAAAGTCTGGCTGCTTCCCTGAGGGGGGAGGCAGCCGCAGTATTCTCAAGCTCCGGCCTTGACCGGAGTGCACAGCATAAGGCGGTTTTATCATGCTGAAACATCTTGTTTTGGGATTATGGGTGGGCACCACCTCCTGGATGGCTATGGCGGATACTGATCTTTCGCCGGCTCACTTGCCTGCCATCATGACATCCAGAGCTGATCAGGCCTTGCTGCTGTCCGTGGCTAAGGCGGGGCAGCGCTTGGTAGCGGTAGGTGCGCATGGCGTTATTTTGCTCTCGGATGATCAAGGGCGGCATTGGCAGCAGGTGCATACGCCCACTTCGGTCATGCTGACCAGTGTGGCCTTTGCTGATGAACAACATGGCTGGGCGGTAGGTCATGAAGGGGTCATTGTGGCTACCTCTGATGGTGGTCATAGTTGGGCTTTACAGCATGTGGCTGAAGGTTCGGATGTTCATAAAGGGACACCTTTATTATCCGTGGTCACGATCAATGCGCAGACTGCGGTGGCGGTGGGCGCTTATGGTTTTGTTTTACGCACCGACGATGGTGGCAAGACCTGGGTCAATATGGACAGCTCCTTGCCGAATCCTGATAACTTGCACCTCAATGCCATTACGATGTCATCCACCAACCCGCAATCCTTGTTTGTGGCTGGTGAAAAGGGACAGATATTCCATTCCGCCGATGCCGGTAAAACCTGGACAAAGTTAAATTCCCCAACCGATGCTTCCTTGTTTGGGGTGAGTGATCCGGTCAACGGACAGTTATATGTCTTTGGCTTGGGTGGTGGTCTGTTTCGTTCTACGGATGAGGGTGTGAGCTGGACCAGTATCAGTACGGGGTTGTCATCGGGTATCAATGCTCTGGTGGGCACCGGCAACAATGAAGTGGTAGCTGTCGGTAATGGTGGTCAAGTCTTGATCAGTTATGACGCCGGTTTGCATTTTGAAGTACATCCCCAGGCTGATCGGCTTAAGTTGGTTGATGTGCTAGCTATGCATCAGGGGCAATTCCTCGCCGTAGGCGAGGGTGGTGCTCATCTTTTAAATCTAGGTCATTGATGCGAGGGTCCGACATGAAAAATCCGTCCATTCTGGAACGTTGGGTCTTTGCTGCACGCGGGCTGGTGATTACCGTATTCGCGTTATTGACCTTGGCTATGATTTTTGGGGTATCGCAGCTTAAACTTGATACCGGCTTGACCCGCATGGTTCCCCAAGGTCATGAGTATATTAAGAACCTGCTGGCCTATCAGGATGAGTTAGGGCTGGGGAATGATGTCCATATCGTGTTCGCTCTGAAAAAGGGTGGAAATCAGGACATCTTCAACGCTGATTACATGCAGAACCTCAAGCGGCTGAATGATCAGGTTGCTGAATTGCCTGGTGTGGACAAGTCTAAGCTCAAGTCGCTGTGGACGCCTAATGTGCGTTGGCTTGATGTCACCAAAGATGGTTTTGTCGGGGGAGAAGTCATTCCGGAAACCTACAATGGTGATGCTAATAGTCTTAGTCAGTTAAGGACTAATGTCCTGCGTTCCGGTCAGGTGGGAACCTTGGTGGCTGACGATTTTCGTTCCAGCATGATCGATGCGCCTTTGATTGAAGGCCAGTTTAACTATCAGGATCTTTCTGCCCAGCTCAATGCACTGAGCAGGCAGTATGGTCAGGGTGCTTATGAAGTTCATATCAATGGGTTTGCGAAAAAAGTTGGTGATTTGATTGCAGGTGGAAGCAAGATTGTTGTTTTCTTTCTCGCCGCCATGCTGCTGACTTTCTTGCTGCTATTGTGGGATTTTGGCGATCTGATCAGTGCTTTGACGGTGGTTTTCTGTTCGCTGATTGCCGTTATCTGGCAACAAGGCATTATGGGCTTGCTGGGGGTGGCTGGCATACATGGTTTTGGTATGGACCCTTATTCCATGCTGGTGCCCTTTCTGGTCTTTGCCATCGCGGTCAGCCATAGCGTACAAGTGGTCAATATGGTGGCTGTGCAGTATCAGGAAGGAGACACCCAGCCTGAAGCGGCGGCTCGTCATGCCTTCTCTTCGCTGATCAAAGCAGGCTTTATCGGACTGGCCATGGAAGCGCTGGGATTTCTGACCCTGTTGATGATACATATTCAGGTGATCCAGAGCATGGCTATCAGTGCCAGTATCGGGGTTGCCCTGATTCTGCTCACCAACTTTATCCTGCTGCCTGTGCTGATGTCTTATTTTCGAATCAGCCAGCGCGCTATCGCCCGTGCACGTCATAAAGCGACGACGCGAGGCATTTGGGCCTTGATGGTGCATATGACGCGGCGCCCTCAAGCCATCGTGGCTATCCTGTTGGCCATGCTGATGCTGGGTGGTTCGATCTGGGTGGCTCGTGGGCTTAAAATTGGTGATCTCGATCGAGGCGCTCCTGAACTCAAGGCAGATTCACGCTACAATCGTGATGATCGCTATATTACCGATCATTACTCCATTTCGGCGGATGTGCTGGTGGTGCTCGTAAAAACCCCGGCTCAGATGTGTGGTAGTTTTGCTACGCTGGAAACGATAGATCAGTTGCAGTGGTATCTGGATAACGTTCCTGGTGTGCAGTCTGCCAAATCCCTGGTGACGGGTACGAAGCGGGTGCTGGTGGGCTATAACGAAAGTAGTCCTAAATGGTCAACGATCGTCGATGATGATCGCGTCCTCAACGATGCTACGAGTCGATTGACGGATCTTTACTCTGCCAACTGTGATCTGGTGCCTGTGTTTGTTTTCCTCAATGATCACAAGGCCGAGACGTTGACACGCGTTACCGATGCGGTCAAGGCTTTCCGAAGTGCTCATCCTAATCCTAATGTACAGCTGCTTTTGGCCTCGGGTAATGCTGGAATTGAGGCGGCGACTAATGACGTGATCTCAGCCTCTAAAGACCCTATGCTTTTGCTGGTCTATGCCGTGGTTATCGTGATCAGCCTGTTGGCATTCAGAAGCTGGAGACCTGTGGTCTGCATTGTGGCTCCGCTGGTCGTAACGTCATTTCTATGCGAAGCGCTGATGACGGAACTGGGTATTGGGGTTAAGGTGGCTACGTTGCCGGTGATTGCGCTGGGAGTAGGCATCGGTGTGGACTATGGTATCTATATATACGCTCGTCTGGAAAGTTACCTGAAACAGGGTTTGAATCTGGAAAAGGCTTATGAACAGACTTTGGCTAGTACTGGTAGGGCGGTTAACTTTACAGGATTAACATTGGCAATCGGCGTTTGTACCTGGGTCTTGTCACCGATCAAGTTCCAGGCGGATATGGGCCTTTTGCTGACTTTCATGTTCCTCTGGAATATGTTGGGTGCGTTAATACTGTTGCCTGCCTTTGCTCACTTTTTGGTTAAAGTTAAAGTAGACAAGGCGCCCTGAGTATGCCGGATGACTGGTCGGGTTATGAAGCGGCTTTGAGATCGGCCTGTCGCCAGCTCTATGGTGAACAGGCTGATATCCATCGTTTTGATCTGTTCGTCCGCCAGGTTTTTCATGGTTTGCTTGATCAGGAGCTGCAGCGATTCAATGCCTTGAATCTGGCTCCTGAACTGGTTGAGCTTTGGCATTTTGTGCATACTTCCGGGCGACACTCGTTGGAGCTCCAGGTTCGTTCTGCTATCCAGAGCTCAACGCTTCGTACCACCTGCATTGATGTGTTGGGAGAAGAAACTCCTTTCTTGCTGAATACCTTACGCATGCATCTTATCCGTCGAGGACATCGACCCCTGCTGGTTATCGATCAGTCGCTGGCGCATGCAGGTAGTTCCCGTTACCGGGTAGCCTTACAAATCCATATTCCAGAAATTTCTGACGAAGCCTGCAAGTTACTGCAACAACAACTTGAAGGGGCCATGTTTATCCTTGGCAAGGTGGTGCAGGATTTTGGTTTGATGCGTGAAACCCTGGCGCGGGAATCGATGCAATCTTTGCGTTTTGTAGAGCGCGACCAAAGCAAGGAAGAGAATCTCGAGTTTTACGCTTTTATCAGCTGGATACTTCAGGAAAACATGTTGCTGCTGGGTATGAAATCCTGGGATATTCATGACGGTCAACGTGTACTGCGCCCTGATTCTGAACTCGGTTGGCTAGCCATAGAACCCTGTGTCGATTGTTTGCAGGAGCATGATCTATTTGCTCGACCCGGCTATGGACGTGTGGCTTTTGCACAGATCCCTGTGCGCTCTCCGGTTAATCATGATGAGTTTTGTGATCTGGTTGCTCTGCGACGTCGGGATGAACAGGGGCAGGTGGTTGCAGAACTCAGGTTGGTGGGGCTTTATACCTCGCGTATGAATCAGTCGGATCCTGCCAATATTCCCGTCATGCGAGAAAAATTGGCGACCTTAAGAAATCTCTGTGGATTTCACCCCTTGAGCGCTGACGCCCGTAACTTAGAACGGCTACTGCGGTTCCTGCCACGCAATCGGTTACTGATGGCAACAGCCTCTGATCTGGCACCTTCGCTGATGAGTATGGTGGCACAACGGCAGCCGCGGCGTTGTAAGTTTATCTGGTGGTCAGACCGCTATGATCGGTTTGTTTATCTGACCTTGTTCATCCCCAAAACTTGGTTTCGTGATGAACTTCCTCAACAGTTTCTGGACTGTCTTAAGCAGACTTTAGATTGTCGTGATACGCGTCATGATGTCCTCGTGTCAGCTTACTTGTGGGTACGTGTTGATTATCGGCTGGTCATAGCCTCGGCTACTGATGATGAACAACGTCGGGTGATGGAAGAACGACTGGATGCTCTCTGTATTAGCTGGGATCAGCGTGTGCGGTGCGAGCTTGAAAAGCTGCAGGTGATCATACCGGAAGGCCAGCCTGTGATCACGGGACTAGCCCCTGAATATCAGCAATTGCATGCTCCTGAGGAGGCGGCTGAAGATCTGAAGATGGTGTTAACTCTGCCTCAGGATTCTTCATGGGGTTTACATCTGCGTCAGCTGGATACCACGGCCAGACGCCTCAAGGTGGTGATCCTGCATCGTGGCGAGCCTTTATGGTTATCCGATGTACTACCGGTCGTGGAGAGTCTGGGACTGCGCGTCATGGACGAACGCAGCTATGAGTTGTCCCTACCTGCAGGTAAGGGTTCCCTGCATGAACTTCAGGTCTCCTGGTCTGAAGAGGGAGAGATTGCGCAATACGAGCAGTTACATGGCGTGATGCTGGCCTGCTTACAGGGCAGGGCACCTGTGGATGGTTTTAATCGGCTGGCTCTGGTGGCTGGATTAGGTGCCGATCAAATTCAAGTCTTTCGAGCCTATGCCTATTATCAACAGCAATTAGGCTGGGCGCCTGGGCCGTCTTCTGTAGCCGATTTGCTGGTACAGCACCCTGATGCTGTGCTGGGGCTCTGGCAAAGATTTGCTGCTCGTTGGCAGGAAACCACAGATGAGCAGACGGATGACCTGGAAGGAGGGTGGAATCGCTATCTGACTACCGTCAGTTCGCGCAGCGCAGATATCGTGCTGCGGCGTTATGCTGCCTTGATCGATGCCACGGTACGCTGTAATTATGGGCGCGATCATCAGGGTGTTCTGGCATTTAAGCTGGAGCCTAGGCGTATTGCTGGAGTTCCACGGCCTTGTCCGCTCCATGAAATTTATGTCTATGCACATGAATACTCAGGCGTGCATCTGCGTTTTGGCGCTATAGCCCGCGGCGGGATACGATGGTCCGACCGACAGGATGATTTTCGTACAGAGATCCTGGGTCTGGTCAAGGCGCAGCAGGTCAAAAATGCTGTCATCGTGCCGGTAGGCGCCAAGGGTGGATTCGTCTTGCATGATCCCCAGCGTCGCCTGACGGTCAATAGCGAGGCATGGCGTGCTGCGGGTGTGGCCGCTTATGAGTCTTTCATGGCTGCTTTGCTGGCGTTGACGGACAATCAGCATGAGGGTCAGGTGGTCCCCGTGCCCGGTTTGCGTCGTCATGATGGCGATGACAGCTACTTGGTCGTGGCCGCTGATAAAGGCACTGCCACCTTTTCAGATCGTGCTAACCGTATCAGTGAGGCCCATGGGTTCTGGTTGGGTGATGCTTTTGCCTCAGGCGGCCAGCATGGCTATGACCATAAAGTGATGGGGATTACGGCACGCGGCGCTTACTTGTCTTTGCAGCGACATCTTTGGACCTTGGGTCGTCAGGACGAGGCTTTCTCCTGTGTTGGCATCGGTGATATGTCGGGCGATGTTTTTGGAAACGGCATGCTGTTAGCACCCCAGATGCGACTTCTGGCAGCCTTTAATCATGCTCACATCTTTATCGATCCTGATCCTGGGGTGGAGCGTGCCTATGCAGAAAGGCAACGCCTGTTTGCGCTACCCAGGTCGGGGTGGAGTGATTATGACGCGGCCTGTTTGTCTACGGGAGGCGCCATTTATGCTCGTAGTGAGAAGATGATCGAAGTCAGTCCTCAAGCTCGTGCTGCGCTCGATCTCCCTGCGGGGCCACTCAGTCCTGATGCGCTTATTCAGGGGCTATTGCGTGCACCGGTGGATGTGATCTGGAATGGAGGTATCGGTACTTACATCAAGTCCACGCAGGAAAGTCATGCGGATGCTGGCGATCATGGCAATGATGCCTTGCGTGTCAACGGTGCAGAATTACGTGCCCGCATCGTGTGTGAAGGTGGCAATCTGGGGATGACACAGCGTGGTCGTGTTGAGTTTGCTCTGGCGGGAGGCTTGTGCCATACCGATTTTATTGATAACTCTGCCGGTGTTGATTGTTCCGATCGCGAAGTGAATATCAAAATTGCCCTGCAAGCACTGGTACAGCGGGGTAGTTTATCTATAGATGCGCGCAATACGCTCCTGGCAAGTTTGCAAGATGGGGTAGCTCATAGAGTGCTGAGTGATAATCGTCAGCAAGCCTTGCTGCTCAGCGTCGCCGTGGCACAGCAACCTGCGCGCCATAATGAATTTGCCGATTTTATTACCTTTCTGGAGCATGAGGCCGGGCTAGATCGAGAGCTGGAAGGTTTGCCTGATGCCAGGGCCTGGTCAGTGCGCATAGCGCGTGAGCAATGGCTGACCCGTCCGGAATTGGCCGTGCTGCTGGCCTATGCCAAGAATGATCTTAAAATGCGTTTGACGGCGCTGAATCTGGCTGATGATCTGTCCTGTCGGGATGATCTCCTGCGCGCATTTCCTCCCGCCTTGTGTGAGCAATATCATGATGTGCTGATGCAGCATCCTTTGCGCCATGCTTTGGTAGGTACGGAGCTGGCCAATGATTTTATACATAAGCTGGGTATTACCAGCCTGCAAAGAATACAGCAGCGGGCCGGGGTAAGCCTGGCAGATCAGGTCAGGGCTTTCGTTCGTGTACGTGACGTCTTCGAGCTTGAAGCGCTCTGGGCTGAGTTAATGAGTGATCAGCGCTTGTCTCATGAAGCATTCGGGCGTATGGCTGATCAATCCATGCGTTATGCGCGTTTGGCTGTACTTTGGTGGACGGGTGAGGCGGATCTGGCCCTGACGACGGCTGATCTTGATGCTGTTGCCGATGCCTGGTCCGAGACCGACGCCACTATAGCGCTGGAAACTTCAGAACATCTTTTGAACCGATTTACCAGGCTGAGGCGGGGTGAGCAGCTGCTTGAAGTAGCTAGATTAGCCCGAAGTTCTCAACGTCCGGTTAAGGAGGTCGTGCAAGCCTATGCTGACATTGATGAGATGATAGGATTCTCCCGTTTGCTGCAACGTATGCATGAACGCACCGTGACTAACACTTGGCAAGCCCATGCCAATGAGGCCTATGTGGAGCAATGGCGTGACCTGCATAGGCAGTTATGTGGGCGTCGATTGTCGGGAATGATGGTGATGACCGACAGTGCACGGGTAGAGTGGCAGGGCCTATGTTCACGTTTGCAGATGGCTGATTATCAGGAAGCTGGGCTCTACGCTGTCCTTACTCAGAAACTTCATCGTCTGATGCATCTGCCAGGCAGCGCCTGAATGCGCTATGCTAGCGTCCCCGACTCCTGAGGAACGTAAAGGACCATGTGGTACCCCCTGCTGCGTCAGCTGTTGTTCACCTTGCCTGAGGAGCAGGCTCATCGCGTAGCGCTGCGCATGATCAGCTTAGGCGCTAGCCTGGGGCTGGTTCAACGCCTGGTTGCTCGTCCTCCGACCTTGCCGGTCAACGTCATGGGTCTGGACTTTCCTAATCCGCTGGGTTTAGCAGCCGGGATGGATAAAAATGCCCAGCATATCCGGGGACTGGGGGAATTGGGTTTTGGTTTTGTGGAAGTAGGGACCGTAACACCTCGTCCCCAGCCTGGGAACCCCAAGCCCAGGTTATTTAGACTTCCTGAGGCCCATGCCCTGATCAATCGCATGGGTTTTAATAACTTAGGTTTAGACTATCTGGTGCGTCGGGTTGAAACGGCGCGTTATCCTGGCATTCTGGGTATTAATATCGGTAAAAACAAAGACACTCCCGTGGAACGTGCCCTGGATGATTATCAGTTGGGATTGGAGCGGGTCTATCCACTGTCCAGTTACGTGGTGGTCAATATCTCATCCCCTAATACGCAAGGACTGCGAGCTTTGCAGACATCCGAGTATTTGCGTGCCTTGCTGGAACCTTTGAAAGAACAGCAGGACAAACTGGCTACCCGGCATGGTCGTTATGTGCCCTTGGTGGTTAAAATTGCTCCGGATCTCAGCAATGCAGAGATCATCGAGATAGCAGAGTGCCTGGTGGCCTGTCGTATGGATGGGGTAGCGGCAACTAATACCACCCTTACCCGACCGGGTCTGGATAATGTGAAGCGTTCCTTGGAGACCGGTGGGTTAAGTGGTCTGCCGCTCAAACCTTTGGCGTTGGATAGACAACAGGCCTTGGTAAGTGCTTTACGCGGTCGTCTTCCAGTCATCGGCTTAGGAGGTATCATGACGGCTGATGATGCGTTAGAGCGCATGCAGGCGGGAGCATCCCTGTTACAGATCTATACCGGATTTATCTATGAGGGGCCTGCTCTGATCGAGCAGATTCTGCAACGCCTGGCTCATAACACGCATCTTTGGCGCTGACCCCGGCGGGTGGACGATATCTGCGTGTGCATGCCTAGAGTCTGGCAGCCTTGTGGAACTCATAAGCGAAAGCCGGCGACTTTATCGCCAGTTTTCAGGTTGGTCGATGCATTGAGAGTCTGCTTACGCGTAATGTGTCCACATGCGGAGGACACGAACTGTCTTCTCTTTGGGAAAAACTTCGTACACAATGCGGTGCTGAATATTGATACGGCGAGAGTATGCACCAGCAAGATCACCGACCAACTTTTCGAAGGGTGGTGGATTTTGAAAGGGGTCATTAGCAAGAACCGTGAGCAGTTCTTCGGCTTTTGCTTTCAGACCACTGGCAGCAAGTTTCTTAGCATCTTTTATGACTTGCTTGGCATAAACAATTTCCCAACTCACCACTTGAGCGTCTTCGAGCTTTTTGCGAGGGGTTCGGCCATGCCAGTCTTGATGGACTCACGCATGCCAGGCACAGCCAGTAGGTACAAGGTTTCTTGAATTGCGTTCCAATCCTCAGCGGAAAGCAGTACGGCATTGCTGCGTTTTCCGGAAATGATGATAGGCTCATGAGACTCAACTATTTGATCAATGAGCCGGTACAGGTTTGCGCGAGCTTCGCTTGCGGTGAGTGTGTTCATTTTATCTACTTTTTTCAAAAGAAGTTGTTATAGTACGTTGTTGCGTACGTTTTTCAAGTGGTTGTGAGAGAGATTCTTTCATTTAAGTCATTCATCCCATTGATAAATAAAAGAATTTTTCATGCTAACAAACGTAGATTAAGAGCTCCGGTTAGTTGCCTACCAAGAGAAAGTAGGGCTGGGCTGCTTAGTTTGCCAGCATAGGAAGTTTCTTGGGCATATCCTCCCCGTTCGTGGTGGTAAACTCATTTCATGCTGAAAGGCTCCCTAGGGATGTTGTTTATGTGTGCTCAACCTGTACCTGGCTTAATAGTGCTTCACGGCAATCAGATGGAACTGTTGCGCGATACTGTGATGGCTTGGATCAGGGATAACCCGCTGGGCCCTCTGGATACCGAGTATTTTCTGGTTCAGTCCAACGGTGTGGCTGATTGGCTCAAGGGCAGTTTTGCCCGCCATGACGGCATCTATGCGGCAGCGCAAACTCAGCTGCCTGCACAGTTTATGTGGGAGGTCTACCGGGCCATCTTGGGGGATGATCAGGTGCCGGTAACCTCGGCCTTTGATAAGGATGACCTAACCTGGCGGTTGATGCGTTTATGGCCGACCTTGTTGCAGGATCCCGTATACGCTCCGCTACATCATTATCTGGCGGATCAGGATGCATTAAAACGTTTACAGTTATCCCGCCTGATGGCTGATTTGTACGACAAGTATCAAGTATACCGCGCACCCTGGCTGCAAGACTGGTCAGCAGGCATGGATCAATTACAACGCCCGGGAAAAGAACCTTGTCCCTTGACAGCCAACCATCTTTGGCAGGCTCATTTATGGCGTGCCATCATGGGGAGTCAGCGGTCAGGTCCTGGTGTGACCCGATTTAGGGTGCACCAACGCTTCCTGCAAGCGGTGGCTTCAGAATCTCCTCCTGTGCATCGTTTGCCTCAACGTGTCACGGTGTTTGGGATTTCAAGTTTGCCCTATCAGACCCTGGAAGGTTTGGCGGCACTGGCGAACCATGCTCAGGTTATTTTGGCGGTTCCTAATCCCTGCCAATATTATTGGGGGGATATCATGGATGGTAAGGAACTGCTGAAGGCTGAGAAGCGCCGTCAGCGTTTGAGAAACGATAGAGCACCGGCTCCCATGGAGCTTGAAGATATGCATGCCTTCAGTCACCCCTTGTTGGCCAGCTGGGGGCGGCAGGGTCGGGACTTTATCCGTCTGCTGGATGAGTTTGACCGAACCCAGGAGATGCAGCAACGTTTTCCCAGCTTGCGCATGGATGTCTACGCTGAGGCGCCAGCAGCGACTTTACTTGAACAAGTACAGGCGGCGATTCGGGACCTGCTGCCACTGGCTGAGCATCCTCATAGTCCCCCCGATGCTGACGATCAGTCCATCAGTTTTCATCGGGCGCATCATGCCATGCGCGAGGTTGAAGTGCTGCATGATCAACTTTTGCAATGGCTGGATCATAACGAAGGCGGGGCGTTGACCCCTAAGGACATCATCGTCATGGTGCCTGATATCGATGCCATGGCGCCCTTGATCCATGCCGTCTTTGGGCAATATTCCCTAACAGATGCTCGCTTCATTCCTTATGAAGTGATCGATACTCAGGATCGCGGCCATCATCCCATATTAAGGGCGCTTGAGTTGCTGTTGCACTTGCCGGAATCACGTTGTCGTCAAAGCGATATACGTGATCTCCTCGATGTACCTGCCTTAGCGCAGCGATTTGCTATGGATACTTCCTCCCTGTCACGACTGGCGGTATGGATGCAGGGTGCGGGGGTGCGCTGGGGATTGGATGAGGCGCACCGCCAAGGCTTAGGGCTGGGTGCTAGCGGTGAGCAGAACTCATGGTTGTTTGGATTACGCCGCATGTTGTTGGGTTATGCTTGTGGTCATGCTCCCGCCTATCATGGTATCGAACCTTATCCGGAGGTGGGAGGTCTGGATGCGGCTATGGTGGGGTCGCTGGCTGATCTGGTAGAGGCTCTGATTCAGGCTCGAGCCTTATTAGCTACCCCGGCTACGCCTGAGCAATGGGGTGTCAGGATTCGTCAACTGTTGCAGACCTTCTTTGTTGGATCGCAGGATAATGATCAAATCACCCTGCAACGTCTGGATAGTGGGCTGCAACGATGGTTGGAGGTCTGTGAGCAGACTGGATTTGGGGAGCCTGTTCCCTTGGCGGTCGTGCGAGAATCCTGGCTGGGAGCTTATGATGAACCCTCCATCAACCATCGCTTCATCTCAGGGGGAGTTACTTTCTGTTCCTTGATGCCTATGCGATCCTTACCTTACCGCCGGGTTTGTTTGCTGGGGATGAATGATGGAGCCTTTCCCCGACCTACATCCAAGCTGGACTTTGATTTACTGGATATGCCAGGTCTGGCTCAGCTCGGTGATCGTTCTCGCCGTGATGATGATCGTTATCTGATGCTGGAAGCCCTGCTGGCTGCCCGTGAAAAGCTCTATATCAGCTGGACGGGTTATCATGGTAGTGATAACCATGAGCTGGCCCCTTCTGTGCTGGTGGCGCAACTACGTGATTATCTGGTAGCAGGCTGGGATCTGGATCTCTCCGAGCGCACCTTCAGTTATCCCCTGCAACCCTTCAGTCGTCGTTATTTCGAGGCAGGTCATCGGCATAAGACCTATGCACGCGAATGGCGTGCTGCTCATGAGGGGCATGTTCTGAACGAGGATGTCTTGCCTGATTTTATACCTGAGCCAGGTTTTCGGCTGACCCTGGAGGCTTTGTCTCGTTTTGTACGCAGACCTGTCCAGGCATTTTTTCGGACACGCCTTAAAGTCTCTTTTTTTGAAGAAGAGGGGGTCGGTGACGATGAAGAACCCCTGGATCGCGATCCGCTGCAAGATTACCAGTGGTATGCCACCTTGTTTGAGGCCGTTCACCAGGCCAGGGATCAGCAGGTTCAGCAGGCCTTGACAGAGCAAGCAGACAAGCTCTCGCTGGCGGGTGATTTGCCGATAGGCGCCTTAGGGAAGATTCGCCAGGAGACACTGATCGAGCAACTCAGCCTGCCTTGCCAGGCCTGGCGAGCTTTATGTGCCCTATACCCTGAGTCCGCGCAGAAGGTTCAATTTGATAGGGTGGTACGGGGTCTGTGTTTGCAGGATTGGATGGATAGGGCTTTGCGTCAAGATGCCACGGGTAAGTTGGTGTGGCTGGATTGGTCAGCCAGCAACCTGCACGAGCACATGCTGATACCCGCCTGGATACGACATGTGGCGTTGGCAGCCCATGGCTATAGCGCGTTGGGATACGTGGTAGGCCGGGATAAAACCGTGCGACTAAATCCTTTGGTACCACAACAGGCCATCGAGACCCTGCAGACCCTGCTGTCCTTGTGGCTTGAAGGTATGCAGCGTCCTTTGCCTGTGGCTTGCAAAACGGCCTTGGCCTGGCTGCGTGAAGAAGATGCCAGCATTGTTTATGAAGGTGGTTACAAGCGTAGAGGAGAATGCCAGGATGATGCGGCCCTGGCGCGGCTATGGCCTGATTTTGCCGCACTGAGGCTTGACCCTGACTGGGAGAGATTCTCAAAAGCCTTGTATCAGCCCCTGGTGGATTGGGTCCGTGAAGGCACCCAGATCATCGAACACCCTAACATCGTGATGGGAAATTAGTCGATGAGCCAAACTCTGGATGTTTTACGTTTTCCCTTAAAAGGTTCGGCATTGATTGAAGCGAGTGCGGGCACGGGTAAAACCTGGACGTTAGCTGCCCTTTATCTACGTCTGGTGTTGGGGCATGGCGGAGAACATGCTTATCGACGTCCTTTGCAAGTTTCTGAAATTTTGGTCATGACCTTTACGCGTGCAGCAACGCAAGAGCTGGTGCAGCGTATTCGTGAAAGATTGCTCGCAGCCGCTGTGGGTTTTCGTGAGGGACGGGGCGCACCGGGAGATGCTTTTCTGCAGGCTTTGCTGGATGACACTCCTTCAGAGGAAGCCAAAAGATCTGCAGCCTATCGTTTGCAGCTAGCGGCTGAAGCTATGGATGATGCGGCCATTTTTACTATCGATGCCTGGTGTCAGCGCATTCTGCGCGAACATGCTTTTGATAGCGGTTGCCGTTTTGATGAAACGCTGGTTGCCGAAGATGTTCAAATTTTTGAAGATGCAGCCCGCGATTATTGGCGGCAGCAAGTTTATCCTATGTCCAGGCAGCAGTTGGATAGGCTGCTGCCGCATTGGAAAGATTTCTCGAGCTTAAAGCAGGAGGTCAATCGGCTGCGCAGGCATGAAGCGCTGATCCCTGATGCAGACGACCAGCTCTCTGTCTTGCTGGATGGTTATTACCAGCGTTTGTCTACCCTGAAGCGAGGATGGGATCAGCGTGTCGTGAAGATGCGCTCCTGGTTTGAACAGCAGTGGGGTATCGATGCGAAATGTTTTAATGGCCAAAAGATTCGGGAGGGCTGGGTCAAGGGGTGGATGGATGGCTTGGAATCCTGGGCGAGTAGCGACACTCAGGTCCATCCTGTTTTGTCAGAATCGGCGTGGAATCGTCTGTCTTGCCAGGGCATTCAGGAGGCGTATAAAGGCAAAGATGCCATTCCTTCGGTCTTTGATAAGGTGATGGTACTGCGTGCTGAACTGGCCAAACTCCCTTCGCTTAAGTCGCTGATCCTGCAACAAGCTTCGCGCCAGATAGTGCAACGTATGCAGTTCCTGAAGAATCAGGCCGGACAACTGAGCTTCAGTGATTTGCAGGACCGTTTGCACCAGGCTTTGCACAGCGAGCAAGCTGAGGTGCTGCGGATGCGTGTGATAGCACAGTATCCGGTGGCTCTCATCGATGAGTTTCAGGATACGGCGCCGGTACAGTATGACATCTTCAATCAGCTTTACCGTGTGGCAGAAAACCATGACGGCCTGGGGCTGTTTTTGATCGGCGATCCCAAGCAATCCATTTATGCCTTTCGCGGAGCAGATATTCACAGTTATATTTCCGCTCGAGCGGCTACCCAAGGGAGACATTACCGTCTTGATACCAATTTTCGCTCCAGCGCTTCCCTGGTAGCCGCCGTCAATGGCTTGTTTAACCACGCCGAAAAGGATGCCGTTCACTTTCCTCGCGGTGCCTTTGGATTTCGTGGTGAGACAGGTAATCCTTTGCCCTTTGAACCCGTGCAGGCCAAGGGGCGACCTGAAGTCCTGCAGCGGCAGGGTCAGCCGCTGGCGGCTTTGACCTGCTGGTATAGCCAGCCCTCTGAGGGCACAGACCAGGTTGACAGCAAGCAAGTGCTGGCGGAACAGTGTGCAGAACATATCGTAGGTTTACTTCAAGATACGACGGCCGGTTTTAGGAACCCCACGGGAGCGTTGGAGCGTATCAAGCCTGCCGATATCGCTATCCTGGTCAGGGATCGCCATGAAGCTGCCATGCTGCAACGTGCGTTGACAAATCGTGCGGTGGCCAGTGTGTACCTGTCGGATAAAAATTCTGTATTCGCAACACCAGAAGCGGAAGATATCCTGCATTGGCTACGTGCTATGGCTGATCCCAGGGACGCTAGTCGGGTGCGCCGTGCTCTGGTCACCCGCAGTGTGAATTTACCCCTGAGCACGTTGCTGCAACGGATGAGTGACGATGTGGCCTGGGAAGCTCAGGTCAATAGGATGGCGCATCTGCATGAGGTTTGGGGCGGGCAGGGGGTCTTGGCTGCATTACGACAATTTATATTTCGACATCACTTGCCTGCACAGTTATTAGCACAGTCAGGTGGCGAACGTTGTTTGACTAATCTTTTGCATGTAGCTGAGTTATTGCAGCAGGCCAGTCATCAGGTTCAGGGCGAGCTGGCGCTTATCCGATGGCTTCAAGATCAGATCCAAAGTGATCATCCTTCCGCGGAGGAATCTTTACTGCGGTTGGAAAGCGAAGCCGCATTGGTCAAGATAGTGACTATCCACAAGTCCAAAGGGTTGGAGTACCCGCTGGTTTATTTGCCTTTTGCCGATGCGTTGAAACAGTCCTCATCATCTACTTTGTTTTTTTTACCCATCAGGCAGGAAGATAGCAATATCCTGGATTTCTCGCTCAGTGCTAGCGCCTGGCAAGCTTTTTATCAGGCTCAGCTGGAAGAAAACCTGCGTTTGCTCTATGTGGCCATGACCCGTGCCCGACATGCACTTTTTCTGGGTATACAAGACAACAAGCCGGAAGCTGAACCTAAGCAGATGGCTGCTTTGCAGTATTTGCTCAAAGGATCTGCTCAACCACCTGAAATCTTATGGTCCGATCATCTGCAAGCACTTCAGACTGAGTATGTTGATATTAATCTTCTAGCAATAACGGCCCCTGTGCCGGTGTCAGTGCTGAAGAACTCAGCCCAGCCGGAAGTTTTGATCGATAGCCCCGTTTATCAGGCAAAGATAGAGAAAGACTGGAGTTTACGCAGCTACTCATTTTTAACACGTGCGCTGGTTTATCAGCCCCAAACCATGCCACCTGCCATAGCCAGATTGCTAGAGGATGCGGACGAGGAATTCGATGACGATGGTCAGATGATCACTCAGGAACAGCTGGCCCCCTGGCACGCCCTTAAAGGGGGGGCTGAGCAAGGGAACTTCATGCATGCCCAGTTGGAGTGGTTAGCCCGAGAAGGCTGGAATAAGACCACAGACCAGGGTTTTCAACGGCGCCTGACCAAGCAGGATTGGGCGCCAGCGCAGGACTTAAGCGCATGGCTAAGTCGGCTGGTATCCATGCCTCTGCCTGAGTTAGGGGTTTCGTTGAACCAGCTTGACGTCACGATGCCTGAAATGGAGTTCTGGTTTTCCTATGGCCATGTGATGACAGCGCAGATCGATGCATTCTGTGAAACGCATCTATTTCCCGGTCAGCCGCGCCCCAAGCTACCGCCTCGGTCATTGCATGGCATGCTCAAGGGCTATATCGACCTGGTCGTTGAACATGAGGGGCGTTACTGGGTGATTGACTATAAGTCCAACAAGCTAGGTGCGAATGATCTCGCTTATCAAGGTCTGGCGTTGAGGGATAATATGCTCAAGCATCGTTATGATCTCCAGGGTATGATTTATCTGCTGGCCTTGCATAGACTGCTGCGCCAGCGTTTAAACGATTACTACGATCCCTCTCATCATTTGGGTGGGGCTCTTTTTTATTATCTGCGCGGTGTGAATCATCCAGGGCAGAGCGTACTTGCTATGCGGCCCAGTCAAGACATGCTTGAGCTTTTCGATAGGCTGTTACAGGGAGAGACAGCATGAGAGCATCAGGGCAGTTGCAGCCATTAAGCCTGGCTTTTGCACGATTTATCGATAACCTGCACAGCACCTCATCGTCACCCTTGTTGCTGGCCAGTGCCGTGCTGGCTGAGTTGGAAAGCCGTGGTCATAGCTGTTTGCCCTTAGATGCGTTGCTCGAGCCGCCCTGGGCAGCGGAGGATCTGCCCCGTAGCCAGGCGGCTTGGGTTGAAGCTCTGACAGCCTGCCCGCAAGTCTGGTCGACGCAAGATGAAGATGCACATCAACCTCTGGTTCTTGAGTATGGACGCTTGTATTTACGTCGCTACTGGCGCTATGAAACTCATATTGCACAGGCTTTGCTGGTGCGAGCCAATCGTCCTACCGGGGTGGCAGCAGCCGAGGTCAAAGCCAAATTGGACGAGTTTTTTTCCGCCTCGGCAGGTGTGGAGCCGGATTGGCAAAAAATAGCCTGTGCCCTGGCTGTACGCAGCCATTTATCGATCATCACCGGAGGTCCAGGTACGGGTAAGACCTATACCGTAGCTAGGGTGATCGCCTTGCTTCAGGCCATGCATGAGGCTCCCCAGCGGTTTGCGCTGGCTGCTCCTACCGGCAAGGCCGCTGCCCGTTTGAAAGCATCTATCGACTTGGCGATGAAATCACTGGAACTTGAAAGCACTCTGGTGGCCACGACTCTGCATAAACTGCTGGGAGCCCGTCAGGACACCCGATCCTATACCCATCATGCTGGATATCCGTTAGAGGTAGATATCGTTATTGTCGATGAGTCCTCGATGATCCCTCTGGAGATGATGGCCGCCTTACTCCATGCGCTACCTGAACAGGCTATCCTGATTTTATTGGGCGATAAGGATCAACTGGCTTCGGTAGAATCAGGATCGGTGCTGGGCGATTTATGCCGTGAAGCGGAAATGGGAGGTTATACGCCGGAGACGGTAGCCTACGTCAGAGCCGCGGCGGGTGAGGAATTACCCCTGCAGTATCAAGGGCATCAAGGTGGACTGGCCCAACAAACGGTCATGCTCAGGCAAACGAAGCGTTTTGAGGCGGTCATTGGTGATCTGGCGACGTTGATCAACTCAGGACAACGGCAGGCTACCCTGAATTATTTACGCCAACAGGATGCAAGCCAGGCATTGCGCTGGATACAACATGCTAGGGTTGCCGACTTGCTGGATATCGCCTTGGAAGGCACAGCTACCTGGCCGGGATATCACGCCTATACCCATCTGCTCTCATCATGTCCGCCGGCTGGTGATTTGCCCAGGCACGAAGCCTGGGTCTGCCAGGTGCTGAGCGCTTTTGAACAGGTACGCATCCTGTGCGTGTTACGCGAAGGTCCCTGGGGGGTCAGCGGACTGAATGCTGCCATTGAGAAGCGTTTAACAGAACAGGGTAGGATAGTTCGCCAGGGTGAATGGTACTGTGGGCGCCCGGTGATGATCCTACGCAATGACTTTGCCTTGGGCGTAGCCAATGGTGATGTCGGCATGGCTTTGCCGGATGCTCATCACCCTGAGGTATTGCGCGTCTATTTTATGGAAGGCAAGCAGGTGCGTGGCATACTGGCTTCACGCCTGCGCGATTTGGATACCGCTTTTGCCATGACCGTGCATAAATCCCAGGGATCTGAATTTGAGCACACCCTGGTGGTATTGCCTCCTGAGCCTGTACCGGTTCTTACCCGGGAATTGATTTATACCGGGATCACACGTACGCGACGTTACCTGACCTTGGTAACCCCCCAGGTCTCGGTGTTGGAACAGGCCATCGATACACCGACCCGGCGCGAAAGTGGGCTCTATGAACGTATAGCTCAGGGTAAATGAACTCGAAGCCTCATGCTTTACAGGGTGCGGTGTGAGTGGGAGATTCATTGAGAAGTCATGATATTGCCCCTGAAGGGTCATGTATGTAGAAGATGCTTGCAGGTAAGTATCTGATCATCCCAAGGAAGGGAACCATGACATCGACTTCAATGATGCAGCGGATATTTTTTATCACCCCATGCTGTCCCCCTGCCGGACGATCGGGTTGTTTATCAGTTTGTGCGTAAAACACCGCCATTTCCTTCCTTACCACTGAGACGAGGGTGTCTATGGAGAGTGCGTAATTGTCAGGGAACTGCCTCATAGTGTAAATCCTAGTGCAGGAGCAGGCCAAGACGCAGAAGTTCGAGCGCGACAACTCAGCGGGCATGAGTCTTTAAATACTCGTTGCATGTAACGAATGGATCACACATAATGTTTCATGTAACGAATGGGAGGCTTGGAGATGGCAACCGTTAACCAGCGTGTTCAAAAGCACCGCGATGCACTGCGCATGGCGGGGCTTCGTCCGGTTCAAATCTGGGTGCCAGACACGCGCCACCCCGACTTCGCGGAGGAGTGTCGCCGCCAATGCCTGCTTGTGGCTCAGGCCGACAGCGCCGACACCGCCATGCAGCAGTTTATGGATGAGGCATTAACCGACGTGGACGGCTGGACGGAATGATGCGCGGCGACCTTGTGACCATCGCCATGCAGGGCGACTTTGGCAAGCCACGGCCTGCGCTTGTGGTTCAGGCTAATCTGTTCAACGAGAACGGCAGCGTTACCGTGCTGCCCATCACCAGCACTCTTGTTGCCGCGCCGTTGCTGCGCGTGACAATTCAGCCGAGTGCAGAGAACGGCCTGCAGAAACCATCACAGGTGATGGTGGACAAGGCCATGACGGTGAAGCGCGACAAGGTAGGGCCGACTTTTGGCCATATCGATGCGGATGCATGGGTGGAAATTGAGCGTTGCTTGGCCGTGTTCCTGGGGATTGCGAAATAAACAGGGCATGGAAATTCAACTTGCTGGTTTTAAGGGGATTTCAAGTTGCTGCTAACAGAGGTTGCTGGTGCAGAAGTTGGGTGAGATTCCGGCCGACGTGCAGCAACAACTGGAACATGCTGATAGTTTGCAATTGCAAAGCATATTGCAGCGTGTATGGAGTGCTAAGCAGTGGGAAGACTTGTTTTAACTCTGGCCTGCTGCGTTTGAATGGATCAGGAACTTGAACCCTAATGCCTTGTAAGTAAGGTGTTTTGACCGAACCCAAGCAAGACTTTGCTTGAGCCACATCATGTCGAAGCGTCTGCTTTACAGGGTGCGGTGTGAGTGGGAGATTCATTGAGAAGTCATGATATTGCCCCTGAAGGGTCATGTATGTAGAAGATGCTTGCAGGTAAGTATCTGACCATCCCA
>JAJZHP010000069.1 GCA_021804355.1 Pseudomonadota bacterium
CCTTGCCGCAGGTGGCAATACAGCGTGAACGACTTCTGGCAAGTCTCATATTTGTCTATGCTGGGTATGAAGTGACGGCATTGCCCTTTGAGTCTCGTTCTTACCTTCGACTGCCGGATAAACGGGTCGTGGTCGAAAGAGCGCGTGCTGTTGAACAACAGATGCTGTCGCGACTAGCGCCCCTGCAACCTATGTACCGTGTCCTGGGTTGGCAGTGCCCAGACAACATCAGTCATTTTCTTGGGTTGAGGCATGATGATGCCAACCATTGGCTGCCTGTACTGAACCTTATCCCCATGCTACAAAGTCAGGGCTGGAATATCGAGTTTGCTGAAGATTTTCCCTGGACGTGGTCGGATATTGAAGCTGATGCCCTGGTGGGGCGCATAGAAGATGATGATGAAGCCGGCTGGTTTGGTATGTCATTGTCGGTTGAAATTGAGGGCGAACGCGTAGCCTTGATCCCCTTGTTGCTGGAGACTCTGGAAAGTCTTTCAGCTGACAATGTCAGGCGCATGATGGAGGATGAAGGTCATGAAGATGCCTTTCTGACGGTCATCCATCAGGGTCAGTTACTGCGGTTGCCTTTGCAGCGAATGCGGCCGTTATTGTCCATGCTACTCGAGATTTTTGATCGCCAACCCGATATTGAGGTTGATACTTCCGGTCGATTACGCCTATCTCGCCTGGACGCAGCAGAGTTTGTCGTCAGGGTGGGGGATCGCTGGCAGGGAGGCGATATCCTCCGTCGGCTGGGTGCAAAACTTGCCGGTTTTGATGGTCTGGAATCCATTCCCGTGCCCCCAAGTTTGCAAGCTGAGCTTAGGCATTACCAGCAAGAAGGCTTAAATTGGTTGCAATTTCTGGCAGCACATCAGCTCAGCGGTATTCTGGCGGATGACATGGGTTTAGGTAAAACCGTACAGACCATAGCGCATTTATGCGTTGAGAAAGCAGCCGGAAGACTGCAGCAACCAACCCTGATTGTTTGCCCCAAGAGTGTTTTGCCAAACTGGCGCCAGGAGTTGGCGCGCTTTGCGCCGAGTCTCAGTTTGCTTAGCCTGGAGGGGCAGCATCGTGAGGCGGCTCTGGCAGCTTTGCAGGATAAGGATATTATTCTGACCAGTTATTCGCTGTTGACCCGGGATATTGAGACCCTGGCCCACCAGACATTTAGTCTGCTGATCTGTGATGAAGCGCAACAGCTCAAGAATCACAAGACGCAAACAGCCAGGGCCATGCGCAGGTTGCAAGCAGGTCAGACCATTGCCCTGACCGGGACCCCCATGGAAAACCACCTGGGTGAACTGTGGGCACTGTTTGATCTGCTATTGCCAGGCTTTCTTGGGCAAGAAGCTCATTTTCGCAAGCTGGTCCGCAATCCAGTAGAAAAACTTGGCGATCTTGCGGTAGCACAGCGCCTGTCGCGTCGAATAAAACCGTTGATGCTACGACGAACTAAGGAACAGGTGGCTCGCGAATTACCCCCCAAAACTGAGATCGTACAGCATGTCATCATACAGGATGAACAGCGCGATCTTTACGAAGTCGTACGAGCTAGCATGGATAGCCGGGTTAGGCAGGTGGTAGCTCAGAAGGGACTGGCTCGCTCCAATATTGAAATTCTCGAAGCCTTACTCAAGTTGCGCCAGGTTTGCTGTGATCCACGTTTGTTGCGTGAGTACTCTCAGCGCCAAGTGGCCAAGTCAGCCAAGTTGGCTTACCTCATGGAGGTGTTGCCGGCATTGATTGAAGATGGACGGCGCATCCTGCTGTTTTCGCAATTTACCAGTATGCTGAGCTTGATTGCCCAAGAGCTTGATGCTGCCAATCTTCGCTATGTGACCTTGACGGGCAGTACGACGGATCGAGAAACGCCAGTAAAACGTTTTCAAGCGGGCGAAGTCCCCCTGTTTTTGCTTAGCCTGAAAGCGGGTGGCGTGGGATTAAATCTTACGGCAGCTGATACGGTATTTATTTATGATCCTTGGTGGAATCCTGCGGTGGAGAATCAGGCTGCTGATCGTGCTTACCGTATAGGACAGGATAAACCTGTTTTTGTGTATAAGCTGGTTTGTGAAGGCACGGTAGAGGAACGCATTATCGCTTTGCAGCAACGAAAATCTGCACTCGCTTCAGGTATCTATGGCGAAGAAGCGCATCTTGAGCAGGGGCTTAGTGCTGAAGATATCGAGGAATTGTTCAAACCCCTGCAGTCCATCGCTGATTAAGCCTGGTCCTGGATTGGCGTTTTGCCCGCGCTGCTCCTGTCTTTGTTGCAGATGTTCCTGGCATGCATCACAAAACTCGTCACGATGTTGACACATGCAGGCCCGCCACCTGGGGGGGCGTTGGGGCATAATCGAGCCACATCGGACTGAAGATGCCTTCAGCATTAAAATATCTGTGTAGCACCGCAACCAGTTGCCAAGTGAGTTACCGCCTACTGCTATACTGATCAAATCCGGTGTATACAGGTCTAGCTTCATGGCTCATTCTGATATTCGTGCTTTGGAAGACCGTTACGGTGCTCATAATTATGCCCCCATGGACGTAACGCTGGTACATGGTGAAGGTATTCACGTTTGGGATGACGAGGGACGTTGTCTTCTGGACCTGATGAGTGCCTATTCTGCCGTTAGCCATGGTCACTGTCATCCCAGGATAGTCCACGTGGCTCAGGAACAGATGGCACGCTTGAGTGTGACTTCGCGCGCCTATCACAATGAATGGCTGGGTCCTTTTCTGGAGCGTGTGTGTACCCTGACGGGCATGGATCGTGCCTTGCCGATGAATAGTGGAGCAGAAGCCGTTGAGACGGCCATCAAAGCGGCACGCAAGTGGGCCTATCGGCATAAGGGACTCGCTGATAATCAGGCACAGATTATCGTTATGGATGGTAATTTTCATGGAAGAACCACCACCATTGTATCGTTCTCCAGCGAATCATCTTATCGAGAGGGCTTTGGTCCACTGACCCCCGGCTTTATCAGCGTGGCCTACGGTGATATTCAGGCCTTGAGTCAGGCCATGGGTCCACAGATCGCTGCTGTTTTAGTGGAACCGATGCAGGGAGAAGCTGGCATACGTTTGCCCCCGACAGGTTGGCTACATGATGTGGAAGCGCTATGTCGCCAACACAACGTACTTTTGCTGGTTGACGAAATCCAGACGGGTCTGGGGCGCACAGGGCGAGTTCTGGCTTGCGAGCATGAAGGAGTGCATCCTGATGGTTTGATGCTAGGCAAGGCTTTGGGGGGTGGGTTGTTACCCGTATCGATGTTTCTGGCTCGTGAAGATCTGATGGATGTATTTGGTCCGGGTGAACATGGCAGTACTTTTGGTGGTAACCCTCTGGCCGCTAGGGTAGGGCTGGAAGCGCTCAATGTCATGATCGAGGAAAACCTTCCTATCAATGCATCGCGTCAGGGGGGGCGCTTACTTGAAGCCTTGCGACGTCTGCATCACCCTGCTTTGAAGGAGGTGCGGGGAATAGGCCTCTTTATTGGGATGGAGTTTGATCCTGCCTATGCTTCAGCTCGGGAATTTTGCCACTATCTTCTTGAGGCGGGTGCCCTATCTAAAGATACGCATGGCACCGTAGCCCGTATCTGCCCGCCGCTGGTCATCGATGATAGCGGTGTGCAAGAAGCTATCGACTGCATTACCCAAGCTCTGCATCGTTTGCCTAAACTACCTGTGAAACTGTAGCCGGCGTACGAATAACGAGGCGCTGGTACAAGCCTCCGAAATAGAGTGTTTTTTCTATTTTCAGAGGGGGCCATTGCGACTGTATCCAGGAGGCCAGATCCTGTTGCCAGAAATTATGGGCGAAGGGCTCTAGTAAGCTGAAGACCAGACTTAACACACCGTACAGAGGATGCCAGCGCCGCGGACGATGGTAATCGATAATAACTAAACTGCCGCCTGGTTTAAGCACACGCAAACCTTCCGCTATCGTCTGATGGCGCACCTCTCTGGGTTGTTCATGTAGCAGAAAGAACATCAGGTTACGTGTAAATGGAGCGGAAGACCAAGGCAACTGTGAACTATCACAGCATTCTAGATGGAGGTGATTCGAGGTAATCTTGCCGGCCAGTTTTGACAGTTGATCAGGAACCACATCCACGACGGTCAGCGATTCATGGCTGCGTAAATGATGTAAAAGCTCAGCCGTCAAATTGCCATAAACACAAGCAGTCTGCAGCAGGTCACCAGGTAAGCTCTGGTCAAGTGCTTCGCTGGCTGCTTGCTTAAGGTGATGATATTGGCCAAAAAGAATACCTTGCACCAAGCTGGTATGATCCCAAAACCGAATGGCTGAAGGCGCTACATAGGCCCAACGATAATAACGCTGCAAGTACTCAGGAATCGGTGATGCCCGTTCTGAGGACGGTAGGGATAGGCTAGGTAGATCCATCATGCACACTCCTTGCGAGGCTGCAACTTCATCCTAGGCTTTTGCTGAACTTAGCGATTGATCTGGGGCAATCAATCATGATCCCTGTCTTAGGGAATGCGGCAAGACTGGAAAGCTATCAAGCCATGAGCGATGATACCCTGGGTTTTTGGTCGAGCATAGCAGGTATTTCATGTCATCCCCGCAGCACTCTGGGATCAGTGTATCCATCGTAAGTCATGGTCAAATGGCCATGGTCGTCAACCTGCTTAAAGATCTTGAAGCGTGGTGCAGGTCCAGCATCGTTGAGGTAATTTTAACGTTGAACCTGGCAGAGTCTTTTGTTTTCAACCACGAAGGGTACGATTTTCCTGTACGGGTTATTCAAAACACGGTTCCGAAGGGATTCGCAGCCAACCACAACCATGCCGCGAGCAAGGTCCGAGGAAGTTTGTTGTGCATCATGAATCCTGATCTTCGTATCCATGAGGATATATTGACCCCACTTGCTGAGGTGATGAACCGCTATCCACAGGTCGGGCTAGCGGCTCCCCGGGTCATTGATAAGCAGGGAAGGATTGAAGACAGTGCCCGCTATTTTCCGCATCCCTGGGAAGTTTTGTCCAAGGCTATGGGTGGCAAGTCAAGAAGATTTGAAAGTTCGGGCGATGCCATCATCTTCCCTGACTGGGTGGCAGGGATGTTGCTGCTCATACGTGTTCCATTATTTCAAAAGTTGAAAGGCTTGGATGCACGTTACTTTCTTTATTATGAAGATGTCGACTTTTGTGCTCGATTAAGGTTGGCAGGTCACCGCATAGCCTATGTAAGTTCAACGGTGGTTGTGCACGAGGCACAACGTACCAGTCACAGGAACTTAAGATATATGCGCTGGCATTTGTCGAGCATGCTTAGATTTTTTCTATCCAGCGTATACCGTAGGGTACGCAAACAGCAGTCTTCTCAAGCTCCCTGGTCGCTTTAAAAATAGATAAAAGTAATTTCTCTGCCTACCCTGAGCTAAACTCAGGGGATTAGGTCAAGTTGCTCTTGGTCCGGTCCGCTGCAAGGCGCATACGCCAGGTCATTAGCCGCAAACCTTCAGCGACAGCCAGCATGGCTGCTGTACAGGTTACCATCATGGATGATCCCATGCCGGAGCAGGAAAGATCTTGCTGCTCACATTGCTGTGGACGTTGCACCGGCTCCTGCGAATACACAGTTGCAATATTGAATTTCTCTCCGGGGCGCAGAGGAAATTTATGGTGACGTCTGAGTTCACGCCTCAGCTTGGCTAATAGGGGGTCGCGTTCCGTGCGTGCCAGATCCTCGACCCGCCATTGTGAGGGGTCACGCTTACCTCCAGTAGCTCCAGCAACGACCAGAGGAATACGACGTCGTCTGCACCAGAGCACTAATGATTTTTTGGCTGCAAAATCGTCACTGCAATCGAGAACCAGATGCGGATGGGGGGTCAGTAGAGAATCTATGTTCTGTTCATCAAGGTAACAGTCGTGGAGTTGAACCGTCATGTCTGGCTGAATATCCATACAGCGTTCTGCCAGTACCTTAACTTTGTCGCGTCCCAATGTTGAATGCAGAGCCGGGAGTTGCCGATTAATATTGGATTCCACCAAGATGTCCATGTCGATCAAGCGTATATGCCCAATACCTGAACGTGCCAGGGCTTCGACGGCCCAGCTACCAACACCTCCTAATCCAACAACGACTACCTGAGCAGCTTGAAACAGCGCTAGCTCCTCATCACCATAGAGGCGGGAAGTTCCTTTCAGGGCTCTGGACGACTGGGTCAATCAGATCACTCCCTGAACATGCAGACGATCAATGTCGTGAGAGCTCAAGCCCAGTTCACTGAGAATTTCATGGTTATGTTCACCCAGTGCAGGACCCAGCCAACGCTGGGCGCCTGGGGTTGCGCTCAATTTAGGTACAATGCCGGGAACCGTGATCGGTTTTCCATCAGGGAGTGAGCCTTTGATCAGCATATCACGAAACAGAAATTGCGGGTCACGGAACATATCAGCGACGGAATAGATACGACTGGCAGGTATATCAGCAGTCTGAAGGTCTTGCAGCAGAGATTCAATGTCTTGCTGTGCAACCCAGGCATCGATAGCGGCGTAAATGTGATCTCTATGCAGGTCACGACCAGCGTTATCGGCGAATTCAGTATGGTTAAGCCAGTCATCGCGTTGCATCAGCTGGCAGAGGCGCATGAAAATTGCATCACCATTAGCCGCAATTTGGATAGCATGGCCATCCCGGCTGATGTGTGTGGATGAGGGGGTAATGCCAGGCATGATATTGCCACTGCGTTCACGTATGAATCCAAAAACATCAAACTCAGGAACCAGACTTTCCATCATGGAAAATACGGCCTCATACAAGGCAACATCAACCACCTGGCCTTTCCCTCCCTGAACTTCACGATGACGCAGTGCCATCAAGGCGCCCATGACCCCAAATAAGGCAGCAATAGAGTCGCCGATGGAAATCCCCGTTCGTACTGGGGGGCGATCTTCAAAGCCTGTCACATAACGTAAGCCCCCCATGGACTCGCCGACGGCCCCAAAACCAGGCTGTTCTGCCCTAGGACCTGTTTGGCCAAATCCGGATAATCTGACGGTGATAAGGCCCGGGTTGATGCTCATCAGCGTAGCCTCATCCAGCCCAAGGCGTTCCAGCACTCCGGGACGAAAGTTTTCAATAAGAATATCAGCATTTAAGAGCAGTCGTTTCAGGATATCTAATCCTGCTTCTGTCTTTAGGTTTAAGGTCAGGGAGCGTTTATTGCGGCTTTGTACATACCACCATAATGAGGTGCCTTCGTAGAGTTTTCGCCAGCGACGCAGAGGGTCGCCGCCATCAGGCGATTCAACTTTGATGACATCTGCTCCAAATTCTGCCATCAAACGCGAAGCAAAGGGGCCGGCGATCAGTGATCCCAGTTCAATAACCTTGATGCCACGCAGCGGCATGGGCAGATCCCACACGAATACAGGAAGTCTATTTTAGCATGACAGTCGGATAGCACTTGCATTTTTAAGTCAGCGGAACTATACCCTATGGGGTATGCACGGGAGAATAACCATGGCACGCATCGTTGTTGTTGGAGGTGGTGTTGGAGGGTTAGCTGGAGCCTATGATTTGCGATCAACGCTGTCTCGCGATCATGAGGTGATTCTGATCAATGAGCGTGAGGATTTCTGGTTCACACCTTCAAACCCCTGGTTAGCTGTGGGGTGGAGAGAGCCTAAGCAAATCAGTTTTCCCATGCGCCCCTATCTGGAGAAAAAGAGGATAAAGTTTATCGTTGCCCGGGTGGATAAAATCGATCCCGAGGCCAAAAATCTGGTTTTGTCTGCAGGGGCTCCCGTAAGTTATGACTATCTGGTGCTAGCTACGGGACCACGATTGGCGTTTGAGGAAGTACCCGGAGCTGGACCGCAAGGCTATACGCAATCAGTTTGTACGCTGGAACATGCAAGACATGCCCATGAATCTGTGGATGCTTTACTGCATACTCCCGGGCCTGTCGTGGTCGGTGCTTTGCCAGGAGCTAGCTGTTTTGGGCCGGCCTATGAATATGCTTTTATCTTAGACACGGTTCTGCGTCGAGCCAAAAAGCGACATAAGGTGCCCATGACCTATGTCACCAGCGAGCCCTATATAGGTCACTTGGGTTTAGGTGGTGTGGGCGACTCCAAGGGTTTGATGGAGTCGCTGTTGCGGGATCGTTCAATTGCCTGGATTTGCAATGCAAGAACGACCAAGATTGAAGCGGGCAAGATGTATGTTGATGAGCTTAATGCAGAAGGACAGGTCATCAAGCAGCATGAATTACCCTTTGTACATAGCATGATGTTGCCGGCTTTCAAGGGTGTTGATGCCGTTGCAAGCGTTCCCGGACTTTGCAATCCGCGAGGTTTTGTACTTATAGACAAGCAGCAACGCCATCCCAAATATACGTCCATCTATGCCGCGGGTGTTTGTGTTGCCATTCCACCTGTGGAAGTTACACCGGTAGCTACCGGCGCTCCCAAAACAGGTTATATGATTGAATCGATGATGACGGCGATAGTTCATAATATCCGCGACGAACTTGCAGGTAAAACGCCCTCGGATGAAGCCAGCTGGAATGCTTTCTGCCTCGCTGATTTTGGTGATACGGGAGCAGCTTTTATAGCTGTTCCACAATTACCACCCCGAAATACCGTTTGGTATAAAAAAGGGATATGGGCGCATTGGGCTAAGGTTGGTTTTGAAAAATACTTCATAACCAAGATGAAACGTGGGGTCTCAGAACCTGTATTTGAGCGTTGGGCTCTGGAGGCCATAGGGCTTAAGCGTATCGATCCAGATATGAAGCGTTAACGAAGGAGGAATGACCATGAATGTCGTGTGCCCCGCATGTGGTTCAGCTAATCGTGTTCCTGAGGAAAGGCTGGGTGATCGTCCACTATGTGGTAAATGCAAAGAATCTTTGCTGCCGCATCAGCCCGTTGAATTGACTGATCGTATTGCCGGCTCCTATCTACAACTGAATGAGCAACCGGTGCTGGTAGACTTCTGGGCAGCTTGGTGTGGTCCCTGCAAAATGATGGCCCCCAACTTTAAAGCGGCAGCAGAACAGATGCCGGGTGTACGTTTCGCCAAGGTAGATACCGAAGCGTTACCTCAACTAGCGTCTCGCTATCAGATTCGCAGTATCCCCACGATGATATTATTTCATAAAGGCAAGGAACTGGCGCGCCAGTCAGGTGTCATGAGCGCAGGTCAGCTGCGTTCTTGGGTGGAACAGCAGATGGCTGCCGCTTGATATTTTAAATAAATATTTAATAGGCTCTGGTTATTACTGGAAAGAAGTAGTTAGACTAGGCCACTCTCAGAGTGGCCTAGTTGTTTTTGCGTTGATATAGCTAACCTTCATGGAGATGAGGTTGATCATGTTGCTTCCCCCACTTTCGTTATATGTTCATATACCTTGGTGCGTGCGTAAGTGTCCCTACTGTGATTTCAATTCTCATACGGCACCCGATTTTTTGCCGGAGGAAGCTTACCTTGAGGCGCTGAAAGTCGATTTAGGATGGCAATTGGCAAGTGTACAGGGGCGGAAGCTAGTCAGCATTTTTATGGGTGGAGGAACCCCCTCTTTGTTGTCTGGGGAATTTTACCGAAGGCTATTATCGTATATTAAGGACCATATAGCCTGGGCGGACGATATCGAAATTACCCTAGAGGCCAACCCGGGCACTGTAGAACATCAAAATTTTCAAGATTACCGGCAGGCAGGCATCAACCGCCTTTCACTGGGTGTGCAAAGTTTTCAGGAAAACCAGCTTAAAGCACTGGGCCGTATACACGGGCGCGCAGAGGCTGTCACCGCTATAACATCGGCTAAGCAGGCGGGTTTTGAACGCATCAACCTTGATTTGATGCATGGGCTTCCACAGCAAACACTTTATCAGGCTTTAGCTGATTTGCAGTTAGCCATAGGCTTGGGTGTTGAACAGATTTCCTGGTACCAGTTAACGCTTGAACCTAATACTGTTTTCTACAGAGATCGTCCTGTCTTGCCGGATGAAAATACCTTGGATGCCATCGATGAACAGGGTAAATGGGTGCTGTCCGAAGCAGATTACCAGCAATATGAAGTCTCAGCATTTACCCGTGGTGAGCCCTGCCGACATAACATGAACTATTGGGAGTTTGGTGATTATTTAGCCATAGGGGCCGGGGCGCATGCAAAAATTACCTCCCCAGAAGGCATCGTTCGACGCTATCAACAGACACGTATGCCGGAAGACTATATGAAAGCCATGGCCAAGGCTCAGTTTCCTCTGGCAATAGAGGTTGATCCAGCCTTACTGCCGCAGGAGTTTTTCATGAACGCCTTGCGGCTTAAAGCGGGAGTGCCATTTCACTACTATGAAGAGCGCACAGGACTTAAAACGTATGACCTGCAAGCAAGGCTGAGTGCGCTTGAGCCGGGTTTATTGGCGCCGACGAAGGAACGCTGGGTATGCACAGAGCAAGGCTATAATTTTCTCAATAGACTGCTGCAACAGCTGGCTTAGGGCTTTTGATAACATTTTACAAAGAGACACATTAAACTGTTACATCAAATAATGTAATTATTGATCTGGATCAATCTGCACAATTCCATGGTAGGTGACAGTAGCCGGGTAAGTTGACCTCGATGTCATCAATATGAACCCGAGTGAGGATCTCCATGGATATCGTAACTAACCTCAGTATTAATCCACGTGTCACACGCCTGAACCATACGATTGAGCAAATTGCCAATACCGCGGTAAGGTCCTGGGACAGGGCCATGCAACAGGCTGGTCTAGGAGGAAGGAAGGGATATTACGACGACGAGCATTACGAATTTGAGGGGGGTGAGCAGCATAACCTACGCACCAAGCACTATGATAAAAGTTTGCGTCTGCTATGGAAGGCTGAGGAGCATGCACCCTGGTCCAGTTTTCGCGACTGTACCCGGGATGAGGAAACCATGTTGGCCATGACTAAGAAGTCTTTAAGCAAAGAAGAGCGTGCCCTACGCACTCGCTTGGCGAGCAAAGAGTTTGCTCAGGAATTGGACCAACATTATACGATGCGGCAGAAACAGGCCATCGTCAACATACTCTCCTTAATAGGTCATGGTGAAGCCTACGCTTGGTTGGTGTCAACCGAACTACTCAATGAAGTGCGCTCGACGGGAGGACGTGCAGCACTCACCATGCAGGTGCTCGAAGAAGCCAAACATTTTGTAGTTCTACGAGAATTGATACGTGCTTTTAACTGTCCAGTCCCTCGCATGAATGCATGGGAATATGTGTTACTGGAAAGAATATACAAGTCCAAAGGACTGGAAAAATTCTTTGGTATGAATGTGGTCGTTGAAGGGTTTGCGCTTAGCTTGTTTGGCATGATGAGTCCATTACCCGGGCTGGAAATGCTCAAACTTTTTCATCGCGATGAATCACGTCACACGGCATTACCTGGCAACTACCTCAAGGAGTTTCCCTTAAGCCGTTGGCAAATGAGCAACCCTGCTAACCGCATGCGCCGCCTCGTCACCGTATTGGCAGCTTTACCTGTACTATTACATGTGGAAGATGATCTGGCTGTCCTCGGTATTGATGCCTTCGACCTTGCGGGTTCGCTGGCACGAAAGGTACTTAAATTATCAGAACGTGTCGGATTTCGTCTGCCTATGTCCTACGATCATGCAGGTCTGATTCTGAACAAACTATTCAATGCCTACTGTAAGTCGACGCGCGAAGGTTTTGCAGAAAGAAACTTCTTGCTGAGTGAAACTACTGTAGGTGATGAAGAGTTGGAGTTGGAACAGGAAATATTTGCTCAGGTTGCCTAGCCAATTTTCATAATCAGGGAGGGAGCAAGCCTGCTCCCTCCAGAATCAATTCATTGCAATTTCCGGCAACATCGCTTGTGACGCAATTTTTGCGTAAGGAGGCCAAGAAACAAGCTGAAACCTGCATGGTAATCGCCAACGAGGTACTTAAGCCCAAAGAGATCAGCCGACCATCGAAAGGATGTAAGGCTCCAGCGCAGATACGTGTAAAATCCTTGACACGGTCCTTCGTAGCCATTCTAGGCCCCACCTCACGACTTCTCCAGTATCGACGACTTATTTACCGATTTGACGGACTCAAACGGAAGAAACAGCGTCATTGAAGCATCTGGCAGCAACACAAAGCCGTGATGTTGGTAAAAGTGGACAACTTGCTTATCCTTGGCATCCACGATCAGTGCAAATGCAGCAATTTCAGAACGACTGGACCTATCCAGGGCATCAGCCAACAATGCACCGCCCAAACCTATGCCTTTAAATGCCTGATCTACAGCTAACCGTCCCATCCGGATGGTAGGGACAGAGGGGTAGCGTGGTAGTTTCTTAGTGATACTTGTAGGTAAATCCTTTAACAGCGCACTAGCCGTGGCCAAGGTGTAAAAACCCGCAATGTGATTCTCGTCGGTGATGGCGACAAAACATGCCGTGATCCTGCGTCGAATGTCTTGCGTGACCTGTTGCTGGAAATAATGATCCAGCGATACCATTCCGCAAGAAAATGATGCACGATCATCACTTGAGTCGAGCGCCCTTATACGAAAAGGTGCTGTACTCACTCAGCACGAACCAGTTTTTGGCGGCGAGCAAAGGCACGTTCCAGTGCAGGTGACGCTTTGGGTGGTGAGAGCAAGGCTTCTGCAAAACACATTTGATCGGCCATCGACAAGCGCATGACTTCGGATTGCTCGATGGCTCGCTGTGCTGCTTCTTGCACCGCGCTGATTACAAAGTCAGTCATGGTGCGGCCTTGCAGTTCTGCAGCACGTTTGAGCAGCGCATGCAGATCGGTAGTGATTCTTGCTTCTAATCTGGATGTGGCAATGGTTGCGGGCACGGATATGTCCTCCTTTTGTAGTAAAGTACGGCAATTTGCCGGAAGCGTCAATATATAGGAATGACTTATGGCAACCACCATCGACACCCTCGAAATTGAGATGGCCGCAAATATCGCGTGTCTATTGAGCATCGGCTAGTCAACCATGGCAAGCAACCTAGGAGACTGCGCTGGATGTCTACTCTGCACGGTGGGCATACGATGCCGCGTAACCAAAATGGTGCGAGAATGCACTAAGCCAAGGTCGTAGACCTGCGAAAATCCGATGACAACGCCATAGCGGGTTCGTGGAGAGAGTTCATGCGGAAGGTAATTGGAGTCGAATCAATCGGTAATACAAAACACATGATAGGTAGCAGTACTGTCTTGGTAACGTAGGTCGCAACAACTTAAGGGGTGTTGTCAGGGCGTATCTATAAGGCGTTCTGACATGCATCTGAGGTTAAATGTTCGGTGATGTCGATCGAAGAGTATTACTACAGCAACGGTGTCAGACCGTACGAAACGCGACATGGTGCTAACTTTTTGGATCATTCCCTGTAGCCGTTGGCCAGATACAGGGAACCGTAGAAACATTACTTTAGGACTGCGCTTCTGCATCGGCAGATGCTTTTCTACACTGACTCTTGGGAATACCACGAGCATAGCCGAGGGTTTGACATCCTCCCCTCCCTCAGCCGATGGCTGCCGCTTACGCGGAAAGGGAGTGGATTCCTTCTGCAAGACGCTCATGTCCAAGCGCGAGAATGTTGGTGGCGGCATTGATGTCGCGGTCGTGGAG
>JAJZHP010000004.1 GCA_021804355.1 Pseudomonadota bacterium
GGGCGTAAATGATCATCATCTTTATTGATGGGAGCACCATTTTCATCAACGGTGGGGCATGCCTTCGGATTACAGAGATAATCTAAGGGGTTGATGAGTGTAGCCTGTGTGCTCTGCGCCAGATTTCTTACTTGTGATGATGCAGTGAGGCTTCTTTCCACCCAATGTCTAGGCATCTGCGTCATGGCGGGGGCTAGAAAGGGGAGTCTGCGCACTTGATTTTGCGGGACAAAGTATCGACCCTTCGGGTTGGTCATGATGAGGTAGACGTGTATTCCTCGGGCCTGCCAGGTACGTATGTCATTGGACAATGCCAGCATGGAGGTGTCGAACCCTGGCCAGTGCTGGTAACGCTCCCAATAATTGTCGATGACGATGCGTTTGACATGAGCAGAATTAGCGTAGGCTCGTGCAGCCTGATAGAGCAGCGCACAACCTCCAGCAGGAAAATCAGGCGCCCCGGGTCGGTTGAGGCCAGGCAGGGAAGCACAGCCATCATAGGTGGCAAAGCGCAGGGTATAGTAGCCACGAGCGTCATCATAGGCTGACTTGAGTCTGGGCCAGTACTGTTCCATATGACTATCGCCTAAGAATAAAACTTCGTCTTGGCTAGTGCCGCGTAATACATTGCTACGCAGATGGTGGCCATCAAATCCAATGCCGGGGTAGTCCCAATCTCCCATGGCATTATCAACGGCATCATAGCGAAGGGCGATATGACGTTCGGGAAACCCATCGTTTTGGTCTATCCACCATGCACCTAGTCCGAGACTGGCCATGATAGCAACTAACAATAGCGATATCAGTTGCTTATGCGAAGAGCGACGTAGAGGTTGTTCGATAAAACGATAGCTGCACCATGCCAGTAGCACACTGGTGACGAGTGCAATAAGCCTGGCCGTGGGGCTGATATAGCCATTACCTGCCTGTCGGGCAAAAACCAGCAGAGGCCAGTGCCATAAGTAAAGTGGGTAACTGATCAGGCCAATATTCACCATCAGAGGATGAGATAATACCCTACGATTGAACGGAGCTTGCGCTCCTGCGTCGATAAAAAGCCAGGCAGCGAGGACAGGTAGCAGAGCCCACCACCCAGGAAATAAGGAGTCTGGGTTAATCAACACCAGGGGTGTTACCAGGCAGGCGCAGGCCAGCCAACCTTGCCAAAGTCCAGCGCGTGCGCCTAGTCGTTGGCGAAAGCTGAGCCAGGGGCTGTCAGGCTGGTGCAGCCAGGCAAGTAAACTGCCTGCCAGGAGTTCCCAAAATCGGCTAGGCAGGCTGTAAAAGGCATTCTCGGGACTGTGATAGACCCACATGAGATTCAGTAAGAAGCTGCTGAATCCCAGTGCCAGAAGTCCTGCCAGCACATGACGATGCTGCTTGCCCCAGAGCAATGCAAGCAGGCCAGGCCAGAGTATGTAGTATTGCTCTTCAATGCCCAAAGACCACAGGTGCAAAAGTGGTTTGCTGGCGGCAGCTAGATCAAAATAACCGGTTTGTTGTCGCAAAACCTCATTGGCCATAAAAGCAGCCCCGCCGGCGGCCAAGGTTCCCAGCTGGGCATACTCACTGGCCAGCAAGGTATACCAGCCATAGATCAAGCAGAGTAATAAAACCAGGGTAAGTACCGGGAAGATTCTGAGTATGCGACGTTGATAGAAATCCAGCACACTGAAACGATGTTCACTAAAACGAGTGAGCAGCAAGCCGGTAATCAAGAATCCGGAGATGACAAAAAAAAGATCAACCCCGATAAAGCCACCGGGTAGCCAATGAGGAAAGGCATGATAAAGCAATACACAGGCCACGGCGATGGCGCGCAAACCATCGATGTCTGATCGGTAATCGTGCTCATGCCTAAGCTGTGCAGCTGGGTTCATGGGCAGTACAACTCTGATCCAGGAAAGTAATCGGTGACGATAGCATGTGACATGCGCTGCATCAAATCTACTCGGCTTTTAGAGTGTTCATAAGGCGCGTATAATGCCTTGCCTGTTTTATTGAAGACGAGTTCCCATGCCGCGCAAGGCCATTGCACTGATTTCAGGAGGACTTGACTCTATGCTGGCTGCTCGGTTGATGCAGGCGCAGGGCATTAGGGTAGAAGGCGTTAATTTTTACACAGGTTTCTGTGTTGAAGGGCATACGCATGCTATACGCCAGCGCGATGGGGTCAGAAGGAATAATGCTTTGTGGGTGGCAGAGCAGCTGGATATTCCGCTACATATGATCGATGTCAGTGAAGAGTATCATGATGTCGTGCTTAATCCACGGTACGGGTATGGATCAGAACTGAATCCCTGTCTGGACTGTAAGGTATTTATGGTGCGCAAAACCACCGCTTTTTTAAAAGAGGCCACAGCACTGGCGGATGCTCATGAGGCAGATTTTATAGTCACTGGCGAAGTCATAGGTCAGCGCATGAAATCACAGCTCAAACGCACCATGCCGCTTATTGCCCGTGAATCTGGCGCGGATGACAGGTTGTTGCGTCCGCTATGTGCCAAGTTACTGGAGCCGACCCTGCCAGAGAGGGAGGGATGGGTGGATCGCGAACAACTTTATGGATTTAATGGCCGGTCCAGACAGCCTCAAATTGAATTGGCCCAGTCGCTGGGTTTGCGTGACTGGGCGCAGCCTGCAGGAGGTTGTTGTTTTTTGACGGATGCCAGTTATAGTCGCAAATTACGCGATTTATGGCAGTCACGGGGGCGACGAGAGTACTCTCTCGATGATATCCTGCTGCTCAAAGTTGGGCGTCATCTGCGCCCTGAACCACATTACAAGGTCATCATCAGTCGTGAAGAGGGTGAAAACCTCTTCCTTGAAGGCTATCGTAAACAGTTTCTGCATGTGCGAGTGTTAAGTCATGCAGGACCTTTGGCCTTGGTTGAGGGCGAGGTTAATAGTGTCGATCGCCATCAGATAGCCCGCCTGGTGGCAAGATATAGCCAGGGTCGGGATACGGAATGGGTGAGAGTGGGCCTGTTTGGTAGAGACGGGCAGGTTGAAGAGATGCTGGTTCAACCGCTGGCGGCGAATGCGATACCGGAGCATTGGCATGTCTGAGCTTAAACACCTGGATGTCAGGGGTATGCTATGTCCGATGCCGGTGATACGTACGCAGCAGGCTGTGCGTTTGATGGGAGGCGGTGAGCGCTTGTGGATTGTGGCGACGGACCCAGGCGTGATGCACGATATACCGGCGTGGTGTCGTGTCCATGGACATGTAGTGGTGGATCAGATAACGGAACGTCCTGATTACCGTGTACTTATTGAAGTGGGTCATCGAAAAGTTTGATATATTTTGGTGCACAAAAGATTCAATGTGCGCATTTTTGGTGCTTTATTTGTTCCCGGGGGGCGGGATAGATTTACCAACGCACTGAAAAATAAGTGTTTCATTCCTAAAGTTCAGGAATGGTACGCATTTTGCCTCCCCGCTGTTTGGCGGTGCATCCTGAAAGCAGCTGACTTTTAAAGTTAGTGGTTGAAGTGTGGTGTACAGGTTTTTTCACTAGGTTCGGAGGACCAACATGTCCAACAAGACGTTAGATTTGATCAAGCAAAATGATGCGAAGTGGGTAGATTTTCGTTTCACGGATACCCGCGGTAAGGAACAGCATGTGTCCTATCCGTCTGCAACTGTGGATGCTGATACTTTTGTTCATGGCAAAATGTTCGATGGTTCCTCCATCGCCGGGTGGAAAGGTATTGAAGCCTCAGACATGATCTTGATGCCTGAAGCGGATTCCGGTTTCATGGATCCTTTTTTTGATGAACCTACGGTGGTTGTTCGTTGCGATATCATTGAACCGTCCACCATGCAGGGTTATGAGCGTGATCCCCGTTCTTTAGCCAAGCGGGCTGAAGCCTATCTGAAGGCTACGGGTATTGCAGATACTGCTTACTTTGGTCCTGAACCCGAATTTTTTGTTTTTGATGAAGTCAAGTTCTCCATCGATATGAGTGGCGCTCGTCATACCATTTATGCAGAGGAAGCTGCCTGGTCAACAGACAAGGACTATGAAAGTGGCAATACGGGACATCGCCCCCGCGTCAAGGGTGGTTACTTCCCTGTGCCCCCAGTTGATTCAGGGCAAGATCTGCGTGTTGCCATGTGTAATGCTATTGAATCGATGATGGGTCCGGGTCGCCTGGAAGTTCAGCATCATGAAGTGGCGTCCTGCCAGAGCGAAATTGGTGTGTCTTTTAACACGCTGGTCAAGAAGGCTGACGAAGTTCAGATCCTGAAATACGCCGTCTGGAATACCGCGCATGCCTTTGGTAAAACAGCTACCTTCATGCCCAAGCCTATTGTTGGTGACAATGGCTCGGGTATGCATGTGCATCAGTCATTATCCAAAGGTGGTGTGAATCTGTTTGCCGGCGACCTTTACGGTGGATTGTCTGAAACTGCGCTTTACTATATAGGCGGTATCATTAAGCATGCTCGTGCTCTTAATGCGATTACCAACCCGCTGACTAACAGCTACAAGCGTTTGGTTCCGCATTATGAAGCACCAATCATGTTGGCATACTCGGCAAGAAACCGTTCCGCTTCCATCCGTATCCCTTACGTATCAAATCCTAAGGGACGTCGTATTGAAACCCGTTTCCCTGATCCAGGTGCAAATCCTTACCTGGCCTTTGCTGCTTTGATGATGGCGGGACTGGATGGCATCCAGAACAAGATTCACCCTGGCGATGCCATGGACAAGAATTTGTATGATCTTCCACCGGAAGAAGAGGCTAAAGTACCTACCGTGGCTCATAGCCTCGAAATGGCCCTGGATGCTCTGGAAAATGATCATGAATTCCTGCTCAAGGGTGGCGTGTTTACCAAGGAGTTCCTCGATTCATATATCGAACTGAAGCAAGAAGAAGTTCGTCGTCTCAATACCACCACGCATCCGGTGGAATTTGAAATGTACTACAGCCTCTAAGCTGTTGCGTTCTGTAGCCAGTTGGGCAATTGACTCCTGGCTACAGAATACTTCTGTCAACCCGATATGAAGGTATACGTTGATAACTGCGTATTTCTCAAAATTTACCTGAGTCGTCACGGGTTGGCTGGCTTAGGTGGATGTGGTTGCCAATGAATAGCATGGTCAGGATGACCAGAGGATGGGCAGGATTGAACAACAGCCAGTTGAATAAGCGGCAGGATACCGGTTTGCGTTTATGGCTGTTGGGGTTGCCACGCAATATCAAGCAAATGCTATTGTTGGTTACAGATACCTTCGTGTTGTTATGTGCTGCTGTATCATCGTACGTGATGCGTATGGGAGATATGTGGCGCCCCGGTTCTCTGCGAGAACTTTTACCTGCCACCCTGGCCGTTGCAACGGCTTTGATTATTTTTTCCTACCTTGGGCTTTATAAAACCGTTGTGCGTTACATGAATGCCTCTGCAGTCAATATCATGTTGCTGGGTGTTAGTAGTGCTGCTGCGGTCTTTGCCTTGAGTATTCGGATAGAGGATTTATCACAGCCCCGTTCGGTTCCTCTGCTTTTTTGGTTCGTGGCCCTATCGCTGGTTGGCGGTGTCAGGCTTTTTGCTCAAGTCTATTTACGCCGTTTTGCGGCTGGTATTTCTGAGCCTATCTTGATCTATGGAGCGGGAGCGACGGGCACGCAACTTGGCAGCGCTCTGATTCAGGGCTATCAGCACTGCGTGATAGGTTATGTTGATGATAATTTGCAACTTCAGAATATGGTGGTCCACGGCGTAAGGGTATATAGCCGCCATCATATTAAAGCGCTGGCTGCTTCTTATCAGATTAAACAGATATTTCTGGCGGTTCCCTCAGCAACCCGAGATCAACGACGTGAAATTTTATCCTTTCTCGAACCCTTGGCTTTGAGAGTCAGAACCCTGCCTGCCATGGATGAAGTGCTGACAGGAAAGGCCCGTATAGAGGATGTACGCGACGTTGAGGTGGATGAGCTGTTAGGGCGCGAAGCGGTGCCGCCGCAGCAAGATCTGCTCGATGCCTGTATCAAGCATAAAGCCGTCATGGTCACAGGGGCTGGCGGTAGCATTGGGTCAGAGTTATGTCGTCAGATTCTGGCTTCAAATCCGCGCTTACTGGTTTTATACGAAATTCACGAATTTGCACTTTATCAAGTGCAGCTTGAGTTGGTTCCTTTGGCGAAAGCAGCAGGTATCAAACTTCATTTTATTCTCGGCAATATTCAGGATAAAACACATTTGCGTGAGGTATTGCGTCGCTATGCTGTGCAGACCATATACCATGCCGCAGCTTACAAGCATGTTCCCATGGTCGAGGGAAACGTGATTGAAGGTGTCCGTAATAATGTCATGGGCACTCAGGTGGTGGCTGAAGTAGCGGCCGAGTGTGGGGTGGATATTATGGTGCTGATCTCCACAGATAAGGCGGTACGGCCTGCCAACGTCATGGGGGCCAGCAAGAGGCTTGCCGAAATGGTATTGCAGTGTGCAGCCATGCGCAGTAGCCATACGCGCTACGTCATGGTGCGCTTTGGTAATGTATTGGGATCTTCAGGTTCCGTGGTTCCCTTGTTTATGGAGCAGATTCGACAGGGTGGGCCAGTGACCGTGACCCATCCTGAAGTTATTCGCTATTTTATGACCATACGGGAAGCGGCTCAGCTGGTCATACAGGCCGGATCCATGGCCTTGGGAGGTGATGTTTTTCTCCTGGATATGGGACCAGCTGTTCGGATTGCAGATCTGGCTAGAAAAATGATCCATTTAGCTGGGTTACATGTTCGTGAGATAGATTATCCTGAAGGTGATATTGATATTAAATTCATCGGCTTACGTCCTGGAGAAAAACTCTACGAAGAGCTTTTAATTAGTGGAGAGGTATCGGGAACTCGTCACCCGCGCATTATGCGGGCGGATGAGCAACACCCTTCAGAAGGAGAGCTGAGTCTGATGTTGGGACGTCTCCATGAACTGATGGCAAATGGAGATGAGCAACTGCTGGCGCGCTATATCCTCGAGTTAGCATCAGGTCAGCGTACAGAAGTCATGTTTGAACGATCAGGCAGTACTCGGCAGGAATCAGACAACATGGTTTTGCAATAACACGAGGTGATAAGTAGTCATGTTAAAGCGACTGGAGCATGCTCTGGAATCGATACTATTTTCCAGTCGATGGATATTAGCGCCCTTCTTTTTGGGATTGGTATTAGCAATTTTTCTACTGCTGGCAAAATTTCTGGCGGTACTCTTTGGTCTCTTCGCACATGCCTGGGTCCTTTCGGGCAGTCAGATTCTTGTCGGTGTGCTGACCTTAGTTGATGTGACGCTGATGGCTAATTTGTTGGTGATTATTGTGCTTGCCGGCTATGAGAGTTCAGTATCCCGCATGGATCATGCAGATCACAAGGATCGACTGGTCTGGATGGGACAAGTAGGATTTTCGGACCTGAAACTCAAGGTGATCGGATCGATTGTTGCTATTTCTGCCATCGAATTACTTAGATTGTTTCTTAGCATGGAGACCGTCAATGTACAATTACTGACTTGGAAACTGGCTATCCATGCAGCTTTTGTACTTTCGGGAGTTCTATTTGCTCTGATGGATAAATTGGCAACACGCCATCAATAAGGATGATGAGGGTGACAAGTTGTGTAGTCAAGGCGGTTGATATTTATGGAGACTGATACTTCCCAAGTCGCGCTGCAGGCGGGTGTGCGCATATGGCTACTGGGACTGCCGAGAGCCGTCAAGCAGCTGTTGCTACTGATGTGTGACTCACTATTGTTGCCGGTGGCTGTTTGGCTGGCTTACAGTATACGCACAGGCGGTTTCTGGTGGCCATCTTCATTACTAGCCGTTATGCCAGCGGTGGTGGCAGTTTTAACGGCGCTAGCCGTATTTTTGCGCTCCGGACTCTATCTGACCGTCGTTAGGTACATGAATGCATCCTCAGTCAATATCATGATGCTGGGGATCAGTCTGGCAACACTGACCTTTAGTCTAAGTCTCTATGTTTTTCATGATTTCCCATTAAAATCAGTGCCTTTGCTGTTCTGGTTTATTGCTCTGGCCTTGATTGGGGGCGCGCGGTTATTTGCTCAACTTTATTTGCGACGATTTTCTGCTGGCATGGCTGAGCCTGTCATCATCTATGGTGCAGGATCAACAGGGACCCAGCTCAGAAGTGCCTTGATCCAGAGTTACCGCTATAACGTTGTTGCCTACGTGGATGATAACCCGCAGCTTTGGAATATGGTGATTCAGGGTGTTAAGGTGCACGCACCTATACATTTGGCCCAGTTAGCGCATACCTTGCACGTGCGGCAGATATTTCTGGCTATACCCTCAGCCGGCCTGGATCGCCGTAGGGCTGTCATTGCTGAGTTAGAGCCTCTGGCCTTGAAGGTTAAAACCTTGCCTTCCATGGGCGATGTGCTGATGGGCGCATTGACTATCGATGATATTCGTGATGTCGAAGTGCAAGACTTGCTAGGGCGAGAGCCTGTCCCACCTCGGGATGAATTACTGACAGCTTGTGTTGATCAGAAGGTAGTCTTAGTCACGGGTGCGGGCGGTAGTATAGGTTCCGAGCTTTGTCGTCAGATACTCAGGCTCAAGCCAGCGCGGTTGGTTATGCTGGATATTAGTGAGTATTCACTCTATGTGCTTCAGCAAGAACTGACCCCTATGGCACTGGAGCATGGTGTTGAGCTGTTCTTCATGTTAGGTAATGTGACTGACCGGGAACGCATGCATCGTATTATGACAGTCTACAAGGTGCGTACCGTTTACCATGCAGCGGCTTATAAGCACGTTCCTATGGTGGAAAGCAACGTCATGGAAGGGGTGAGAAACAATGTGTGGGGTACTCTGATCACGGCTGAAGTTGCTGAGGCTGCTGGCGTAGAATCTTTGGTACTGATATCGACCGATAAGGCGGTTCGGCCGACGAATGTTATGGGTGCTAGCAAACGATTAGCCGAAATGATCGTTCAGGCGAAGTCAGATCCCAACGCAAAAATGCGAAGTTCTATCGTGCGATTTGGCAATGTCCTGGGGTCTTCAGGTTCTGTCGTGCCGCTTTTTATGCAGCAAATACGTCAAGGTGGACCGGTTACCGTGACGCATCCAGAGGCTTTCAGGTATTTCATGAGTTTGCAGGAGGCCGCTCAATTGGTCATACAAGCTGGTGCCTTGACGCGAGGTGGGGATGTATTCTTACTGGATATGGGCGAGCCAGTACGTATTGCTGATCTGGCGCGCAAGATGATACATCTGGCAGGGATGAGCGTACGCGAGGAAGGTAATTCCGAGGGTGATATCATTTTGAATTTTATGGGATTGAGGCCGGGGGAAAAACTTCATGAAGAGCTGCTGATCAGTGGTGAAGTTACAGGGACAGTGCATCCTCGCATACTTCGGGCGCAAGAAAGTCATCCTAATGCCCAGGGCATGATCGAAATTTTGGCCCAGGTCCAATACTGGCTGGAGCGGGCTGATGAGGCTGCATTAGCTCAATACTTATTGGCGCTTGCATGTCAAGGTGATGCTCTTGAAAGTCGATCAACGTCACCACGGATCGGTGAACCGGGTTATGAGTTCAAGCCGTGGCATTAAGCATACGGATATTCAAGGCGGTGCCATGAGGCAGACCGTGAAACGGGCTTTGGATCTGCTCATAGCGGGGCCTGCCCTGCTGCTGGCGCTGCCACTGATGGCTGTGTTGGCTATCCTGATAAAATTGACGTCTCCGGGTCCTGTTTTTTACTGGTCTCGTCGTATAGGTCGACATAACTGTAATTTTCAGATGCCCAAATTTCGCAGCATGCGTATGGATGCTCCCCAGGTGGCGACACATTTGTTAGCGCAGCCAGAACATTGGTTGACCCCCTGTGGGGCATTTTTACGACGTAGTAGTCTGGATGAATTACCCCAGCTCTGGTGTGTCATAACGGGCAGTATGAGTTTGGTGGGCCCTCGTCCTGCCTTGTTTAATCAGCAAGACTTAATAGCTCTGCGCACCCGGGATGGGGTGCATGAATTACAGCCAGGAATTACCGGGTGGGCGCAGGTCAATGGACGAGATGACTTGCCCATACCGGTAAAGGTGGCGTTTGACCGGGAGTATAGGGAACGTCAGAGCTTGGGCATGGATTTATATATTCTCGCTTTAACCTGCGTTCGCGTTCTGGGGCAGCGAGGTATCAGGCACTGAGCTTTGCGACAGGATCAGGATTAATGGTAGCTAGCCGTGTGATAGGCGCTGCACAGTGCTAAACTGAAAAGGAATAAGGACATGGGTTTTTGATTATGCGTATCTTGATGGTAATGCTTATGATGGGAATGATACTGCCCAGCTGTGCAGACATTTACCGCAAAATCGAGGATGGACAGGTGATCTTCTCTGATCATCCCTTTGACGGCGCAGAACGCATTGAAGAACGCCAGATCAATACCGTACCAGCTTATACAGGTAATCCTTCCACCGACTCAGACAGTCAGACGAAAAATCCTCACCCGGCAGCGTTCAAAATCACGTTGGCATCTCCGCAAGATGGGCAAACCTATGCCTACGGTACGCCCGTGCCCCTGGCCCTGACCATTGATCCATCCGTGCCTCCAGGAGATCATGTGGTCCTGATGTTAGACGGTCAGGCTTTAGATCCGCATACAGGCACACTCAATCAGCTTGATCGTGGCCAGCATAATCTGCAGGTCAATATTAGCAGCGCTAAAGGGCTAGTTATTGCTTCAAAAGCGGTTTCATTCACCGTTTATCAACACTCAGCGATGGGCCCCCATCCCTGATGCTGCATGGGGGTAACGCCATGCCTGGTGATCTAACTTCAGCTCTTGAACTATCTCCCTACCTCCGTAGCTTACAGCGTAATGACCATGTAGATCTGAATCAGGCCTGGGCCAGCCGGTCTGATGCTCGCTCCTATGAGGCATGGATGGATCGAGTGCGTGCAGTAGTCATGGGAGTTTCAGATGAAGCTGACCTGATGCAGCGTTTACGTTGGTTGCGCCAGCAGGAACAGGCCAGATTTATATTTCGCGAACTCTCTGAAGACTTTTCCAGCCATGAAAATTTTGCTGGCTTGAGTGCTTTTGCTGATGCCTGTATTAAAGCCGCCCTTGCCTGGTTAGAAATGGAGATGAAGGTTACGGGTCTCATCGTCCTGGCGCTAGGTAAGCTGGGAGGTGAAGAGCTGAATCTGTCATCCGATATCGATCTTATATTTGCCTGCACAGATACCGCTGATGTGCAGATGCTACAACTGCAAGGCCAGCGCCTCATCCGTATTCTGGATGCCTTAACAGGTGATGGGCGAGTATTTCGAGTGGATATGCGACTACGCCCCTGGGGCGAGGGAAGTGCCCTGGTCTATCGTTGTTCGGCGATGGAAGCCTACTATGAACAGCATGGTCGAGACTGGGAACGCTATGCGCTCGTCAAGGCAAGACCGGTTGCTGGAGCGTGTCAGGCTGGAGAGGATTTACTTACCCAACTGCGCCCGTTCATTTTTCGTCGTTATATCGATTTTGGTGCTTTGCAAGCCGTCCGCCAGATGAAAGCCTTGATAGAGCGCGAAGAGCGACGGCGCGGTGATGACAACATCAAATTGGGTGTGGGGGGGATACGTGAAATTGAATTTATTATACAGGTGTTTCAGCTATTGCGCGGCGGCCGTGACCGTGAATTACAGAGCCGGTCAACCCTGACAGCCTTGGCTGTATTGGAGAATCGGCAACTATTGCCAGCTGCGGATGCCCGGGATTTACGCTCGCATTATTTGTACTTACGGCATTTGGAACATATATTACAGGCGCAGGATGATCGGCAGACTCAGGTGCTTCCGGTGGATCCCGTAAGCCGACAACGAGTTGCCCTTGCCATGGGCTACCTGAACTGGCAGGAGCTGGAAGTTGACTTGGTGCATTGCCGCCAGCGTGTTCAGAGTGTATTTAGAAATGTTGTGTCACCGCCCTCGTCAGAGTCAGATAATCAAGAATACACCGAATTTAGGGATTGCTGGTCAGGCTTGTTGGATGCCCCGATAGCATGGTTAACGGAACAAGGCTATGCCGATGCGGCTTTGCTCTGGCAGCAGCTCAGTACCTTGGCTTCCAGTCGAAAACTGCGGGGGTTGAGTGCACTGGCACGCGAGCGACTCGATACCTTTATGCCGATGTTAATCAAGCGAGCATTGCAGGTCAGTGATCCTGGTCTGGCAGTTATGCGCCTGCTTCCCCTGGTAGAGTCGGTTTTGCAACGTACGGTATATCTGGTCATGCTCATGGAGTCTCCCGAACGACTAATGCGTTTACTTGAAATCGTCGTCGCCAGTCCCTGGATCGCTGAAGAGCTGGCGCGTTATCCCATATTATTGGATGAGTTACTGTCGACACCCACCCTGACCGAGCCACCTTCCCAGACTAATTACCGGGATGAACTGCAACAGATGTTATTGCGCTTGCCAGAGCAGGATCTGGAATCAAGCATGCAGGTGTTGCGATTGTTTCAGAAAGGCCGAGTGCTGCAGGTTGCCGCCGCCGATGTCAATGGACAGCTACCTCTCATGCAGGTTAGTGATGCCCTGACACATATTGCCGAGGCGGTTTTGGAGGTCGTCCTGAATCTTGCTTGGCGAGATCTAACGGCACGCCACGGACTCCCCGGGTTGCAGGAGGATAGACGTCACTTCATGGTGGTGGCCTATGGCAAGTTGGGCGGGCTGGAATTGGGGTATGGCAGTGATCTGGATCTGGTATTTATTCATGATGGTGATGAGCAGGGCATGACTACCGGACCACTAGCTCTGGATCAGGCATCTTTCTTTGCCCGACTGGGACAGAAAATGATACATATTCTGACAGCATCCATGGCAGAAGGGCGTCTGTATGAAGTGGATATGCGGTTGCGCCCTTCGGGGCATTCAGGCTTGCTAGTCACGTCGATACATGCATTCCAGCGTTATCAGGAACAGGCAGCATGGTTGTGGGAACATCAGGCATTGGTCCGCGCACGTCCTGTGGTGGGGGATGAGCAACTTGCTGCAGCTTTTGCTGCGCTGCGTCAGGAAATACTCTGCCGCCCCAGGGACCTGCGAATGCTGGCGCAAGAGGTTGCGGGTATGCGTGAAAAGATGCATAAGTCGGGGCAACATGCGCAGCAGAAGATAAATCCGCAACAGTTTTATATCAAACATGATGCGGGAGGTATCGTCGATATCGAATTTATGGTGCAATATGGCGTACTCGCTTGGGCCCATAACTATCCAGAGCTTACCCGGTTCACGGATAATGTCCGCATCCTCGAGGGATTTGTCACCCAACATCTGCTTGCTGCAGAGGATGTGGATATACTGCGGCGAGCCTATATGGCCTACCGAAAACGTATGCATCGCCTGGCCCTGGCACAGGAGCCGGATTGGGTCGATGTTGAGGAATTTGGTGATTTGCCTGACAAAGTGCGTCAGTTGTGGGCAAAGCTCATCGTTAGTGTCTGAATTGAGGAGTCAGCGTGATGTCGATGTCCGATAGAAATGGAGTCATTTGGTACGATGGGCAATTGGTGCCCTGGCGTGAAGCAACGACCCATGTACTAACCCATACCCTGCATTATGGGATGGGAGTTTTTGAAGGAGTACGTGCCTATGAGACTGATCAGGGTACCTCCATATTTCGTCTGGAAGATCATACCGGGCGATTATTTGACTCTGCACATATCATGGCCATGAAGATTCCTTACTCGCGCGAAGAAATCAATGAAGCGCAACGCGCAGCGGTACGTGAAAATAACCTACCAGCTGCCTATATACGCCCCATGGTTTTTTACGGCAGTGAGGGTATGGGACTGCGGGCATCCAACCTGCAGGTTCATGTCATTGTGGCTGCCTGGGAATGGGGTGCGTATATGGGGGCTGAAGCTTTGGAACGAGGTATCAAGGTTCGCACCTCAAGCTATACCCGACACCACGTCAATATCTCCATGACCCGGGCTAAAGCTAATGGCCATTACATCAACTCAATGCTTGCTTTACAGGAAGCACTGAGCGGCGGGGCTGATGAAGCCCTGTTGCTGGATCCTGAGGGTTATGTGGCTGAAGGTTCAGGAGAAAATGTTTTTCTGGTGCGTGATGGTGTGCTTTACACCCCGGAATTGACAGCATGCCTCAATGGCATAACACGCAAAACCGTTTTTGCCTTAGCCGCTGATTTGGGTCTGCCTGTGGTGGAAAAACGTATAACCCGTGATGAGGTCTATATTGCGGATGAGGCATTCTTTACTGGAACCGCCGCTGAAGTGACGCCTATACGTGAACTTGACGGACGTCAGATTGGCATAGGTAGGAGAGGCCCGGTCACTGAGAAACTTCAGGCTTTATATTTTGATACGGTCCATGGGCGGTTGCCCGGCCATAGGAGTTGGCTGACTCCGGTAGCATGATGGCTGAACGTCGTATATTGATTGTCGGTGCTGCCTGGGTAGGTGACATGGTGATGAGTCAGCCGCTCTTCAGTTACCTGCATCAGGTGTATGGGGCGGCGACCTCTATTGATGTTCTGGCGCCGGCCTGGAGTCGTCCCGTGCTGTCTCGTATGGCAGAAGTTAGGCATGTGCTGGATTTGCCCCTGGGCCATGGACGACTGGGGCTGGGGCAGCGCTGGCGATTGGGGCGGTCACTTCGGTCTGCCGCCTATGATCAGGCCATCGTGTTGCCTAATTCCTGGAAATCAGCGTGGATACCCTGGGCTGCCGCCATTGCACAACGTACCGGTTGGCGCGGCGAATGGCGTTATGGCTTGCTCAATGATCTGCGAATTCTTGATGCTCAGGCACTGCCCCGCATGGTAGACCGTTTCATGGCGCTGGCTGTTCCTGAAGGAGCAGATCTCCCTGTAGCTCAACCACCACGTTTGCAGACGGACGTGGCATCCTTGCAGCAGGCCTTGGTTGAACTGAATCTTGATGTTCAGAGTCCTCTGGTAGCCCTGTGTCCTGGGGCCGAATTCGGCCCCTCAAAGCAGTGGTCAGCTCGGCATTTTGCTTATCTGGCTCAGCAATTTCTGCGGCGTGGTTATCAGGTCTGGATCATGGGATCGTCAGCTGATGCAGACATTGCCCAGCAGATTATGGCGATGATTCCTGAAGCCCTGCGTTCAGGCTGTCAGTCGCTAGCGGGTAAGACGCGTTTGGATCAGGCGATTGATCTGCTGAGTTGTCCAGATCTTGTCGTCAGTAATGATTCTGGGTTGATGCATATTGCGGCGGCTATTCGACCGGATCGCCCACTATGGGCACTTTATGGTTCCACCTCCCCAGTGTTCACACCACCGCTGGCTCCTGCTGCCCATATATTGCGCCGCGAACTGCCCTGCAGCCCTTGTTTTAAAAGGGTGTGTCCGTTAGGACACCATGCCTGTATGGAAGAGCTAACGCCTGATACCGTGCTATCGCAGGCCCTCCTGCCAAGGCAGGGCCTATGAGAGTGTTGCTGATCAAAACCTCTTCCTTAGGCGATGTTGTGCATACCTATGCAGCACTTACAGATGCCGCACGAGCTTTGCCTGATTTGTATATTGACTGGGTTGTTGAAGAGGCTTATGCCGAATTACCTCGCCTGCATCCTCAGGTCCGTGAGGTCATCCCTGTCCAGCTAAGGCGCTGGCGCCGTACGCCCTGGGCTCGCAATACGCGCCAAGCCTGGGCAGCGTTACGTCAGCGTTTGCAGCAACCCTATGATGTGGTGATCGATGCGCAGGGATTGCTCAAGAGTGCCTGGCTGATGCGCCAGACGCATGGCTTAAGCGTTGGTTTTGATCGTTCCAGTGCACGCGAGCCCCTGGCAGCGTGGTTTTATGATCATAAGGTATCCGTATCACGGTCTATGCATGCTGTTGAGCGCAGCCGTCAGTTAGTAGCAGCTGCCTTGGGTTATGAAGTGCAGGGCGCAGTTGATTACGGTTTGCAGGTAAGTCCTGATAGGGCCTGCCAGGGAAGTATCTGGCTTTTACATGGCACGACCTGGCCTACAAAACATTGGCCTGAGGGGCAATGGCGAGCCCTGGCTGAACAGTTTGCTGCTCAGGGCATACAACAGATAGTACCTTATGGAAATGCCCTGGAAAATGAGCGGGCACAACGCTTGATCCTGGGACTGCCTGGAGCCAGGCTTTGGCAACCTCAGGGTTTGGCCAAACTGGCGGCAGCCCTTGCCAGTGCCAGGGCTGTCGTGACTGTCGATAGTGGATTAGGGCATTTAGCTGCTGCCTTACATCGCCCGGTTTGGGGGCTATACGGACCTACGGATACGACGTTGACAGGGCTTTATGGTCCTACCGTCACTAATCTGGTGAGTCAGCATCCCTGTAGTCCTTGCCTGCAGCATCATTGTGCGCTACAAAAAAAACCTAGGCCGGCAGGGTGGCCCCCCTGTATGGCTGACCATCAGGTCGATGACTTGATGCATCGTATACCTGTGAGGTAGTGTCGGTATGACTCCCGTATCTGCTGTTATCATCACCCTGAATGAAGTGCATCGTTTGCCAGCATGTCTGGCTAGTCTTGCATTTTGTGATGAAATACTGGTGGTGGATTCTGGTAGTCAAGACGGAACCCAAGCCCTGGCCCAACAGCTAGGTGCGCGAGTTTTACACCAGGACTGGCTGGGATTTGGTGCCCAGAAACAATGGGCGGTAGAACATGCCAGTTTTGACTGGGTGCTTTGTGTTGATGCTGATGAGATCGTCAGTGAAACTCTGGCCGCCTCCATACAGGCTGCCTTGCAACAACCTGTGGACCATGCGTATCGATTTGCGCGTTGTAACCGGTTCCTGGGTCGGCAGCTTCGACATGGAGAAGGTTACCCTGACTTGAGTTTGCGACTATTTAATCGACAATTTGGCGCTTGGAGTCAGGATACGGTGCATGAGAAAGTTGACGTCCGGGGCAAGGTGGCTAATCTCAACGGAGACCTGCTGCACGAGTCAGATGAAACTCTGGCCCGTTATGTAGCGAAACAGAATCGATATACCAGTTTGCAAGCGGAGGCTTTGGCAGCGCGAGGGGCAAAATTTTCTGCGACACGCATGCTGATGAGTCCAGTATTCAGATTCGTTCGATTTTATATTTTCCGATTAGGATTTCTGGATGGAAGAGAAGGTTTGATCCACATCTTGATTGGTTGCCAGAACAGTTTTTTCAAATATGCCAAACTCTATGAACAAAAAACCCGAAGATCACGCTGAATCCTCATCGGTTGGGTACAGCCATTATCGCCCCAGGCACCCCTTGACGATCCTGGTTGCCGTTATTTTGTGGTTGCTGCATGGACTGCCCTTCCGGGTGCTGGGGTGGCTAGGCTGGGTCATAGGGTCATTGCTCTATGCCTTGCCCACATCGCGACGGCGAATTGGCCTCATTAATCTGGAAAAATGCTTCCCGGAAATGACACCTCAGGAACGCCAACACATACTCAGGCAGCATGTCATTGATCTGGCTTGTATGACGCTTGAATACGGCTATTTATGGTTCTCTTCGGTCGAAAGCATACGTCGACTGATGCCCATCGAGGGGTTGGAGCATCTTCAGACTTTGGCGGGTAAACCCGTTATTTTATGTATGCCGCATTTTACCGGGCTGGATTTTGCGGGGCTGAGGGTTTCTCTGGAAACCCCGGTGGTCAGTATCTACTCCAAACAGAAAAGTGCCGATTTTGATGCCTATGTGGAATCCAAGCGACTTCGATTCAACACAGGGATCATTCTGCCGCGGCAAGCTGGAATACGTCCAGCGCTGCGTGCACTTAAGCAAGGCTACCGACTTTACTATCTTCCTGATCAGGACTTTGGTGCGCGCGATTCCGTGTTTGCTAATTTTTTTGGTATACCGGCAGCGACCATTACCGGGCTTTCCAGGTTAGCTAAGGCTTCGGGAGCCGCCGTACTGCCCTGCTACCCGCGACGTGAACGACACGGTTACACCTTGGTGATTGAGGCCCCCATGGTTAACTTTCCCAGCGGGGATATTCAACAGGATACCGAAATGATGAACCGACATGTGGAGTCGCAGATCAGGCGGCAACCTAGTCAGTATTTTTGGCTACACAAACGATTTAAAACCCGGCCACCGGGTGCACCGGGTTTTTACTAAGCTAACCTCGTTAGAATAACTGATCATTGCTCGTACTCCCGGTGGCGGGCGTCGTAGGCGTGCTTTGAGGCGCCTGGTCAGCGGGGAGATACTCCATATAACCATCAGGGTCGGTACTGCTGGTAGGTTGGCCACTGACCTTGCTGGTCCATACGGCAGCCAACCCTGAAGGCATGCTCCAGCCCAGCACGGGTGTAGATGCCAAAGCGCGCTCCATGAAGCTGTTCCAAACAGGTACCGCAGCTACCCCACCAAATTCCCCTGAGCCGAGCGATGCGGGGTTGTCATACCCTACCCAGGTCACAGCGACTAACGTAGGGCTATAGCCATCAAACCAGGCATCACGTGCATCATTGGTGGTGCCGGTCTTGCCAGCCACATCATTACGCCCTAAAGCTAAGGCGCCACGACCCGTACCATGGACGATGACATCGCGCAGTATGCTGTTCATCTGAAAAGCGACCGTGGCAGGAATCACTCGGGGTGCATGTCCAGTCATCTGGGTTGCATCGCAGCCTGGGCATACACTCAGGGACTGTGAGCGGAACAAAGTCTTGCCATGAGCGTCGGAAATATGATCAATAAAATAAGGATTAATGCGATAGCCACCGTTGGCAAAGGTGGCATAACCGGTAGCCATTTGTAGCGGTAAGGCATCAACCGATCCTAGGGCCAAAGTCAGATTATGCGGCATCTGATTCACAGGTAACCCAAACCTTCCCAGGTACCTGAGGACGGGATCTATCCCCTGGGCCTGGAGCAGGCGTATGGAAACCAGGTTGCGGGAAAGGTAGAGGGCTCGTCGTAGGGTAATGGGGCCCATGAATTCGCCATCATCATTCTGCGGATTCCAGACCTGATCACCATAAGTAAAACTTAAGGGAGCATCATTGATCATGGATGCCGGGGTATAACCATGATCGAGCGCTGAGGCATAAATAAAGGGTTTGATGGATGAGCCGACTTGGCGTCCCCCCTGAATAACACGATTATATTTGCTGGCAAAGAAGTCAAAACCACCGACCAAAGCCTGTAGAGAGCCATCGCGTGGATCCAGCGCTACCAGTAAGCCTTGGACCTGAGGAAGTTCAGCGAGTTCCCATCCTTGCGCGGTATGCAGACAACGAATAATGTCGCCGGTTTTGACCAGTTCGGAGGCTAGGTGCGGGGGTAGACCTATACGACCTGACCCCAAGGATTTACGAGCCCACGATAGCCCTGACCAGGGAATGATAATGTTTTCACCATCACGCAAATTTACATGGATGGACTGTTGATCGACTTGTTCCACTTCACCAGGCTCAAGGCCATTGATGGCATGAAAATCATTAATATCAGCATTATGTGCCTCAGGTCCACGGTAGCCATGACGGTGATCATAAGCGACCAGGCCATCACGAACTGCAAGGTTGGCGGCGTTCTGACGTTCTGCAGGTACGGTGGTATACACCTTCCAGCCTGAGGTATAGATATCTTCGCCAAAGCGCTGGACCAGGGTGTCACGCACCATCTCGGCCAGATAGAGGCCATTAACCTCAGATACGGTGCCACGATAATTGAGACCTACAGGGGCATGCACCGCTTGTTCATATTGTTTGTCTGAGATATAGCCCAGGGTATGCATACGTCCCAGTATCCAGTTACGTCGCTCCATGGCCCGAGGAGCATCATCCACCGGGTTATATCGTGAAGGTGCTTTAGGTAGCCCAGCAATCATGGCGAGCTGGGGCAAATTCAGATCACGGATATTTTTACCGAAATAGACTTGTGCCGCAGCGGCTATGCCGTAAGCGCGATGGCCTAAAAATATCTTGTTGACATAGAGCGTCAGGATTTCCTGTTTGGTCAGGGACTGTTCGATTTCATGCGCCAACAATATTTCAGTGAACTTGCGTGAGAATGTTTTTTCGCGGGAAAGAAAGTAGTTCTTCGCTACTTGCATGGTAATGGTGGATCCGCCGGATTGTATGCTCCCGGTAGTAACAAGCTCGAAAGCTGCGCGCGCAAGGCCGCGAGGGTCTATACCTTCATGGGAGAAGAAGCGGTCATCCTCGGCAGCTGTGACAGCCTGTATGAACAGCGGTGGAATCTGACGGTAGGTGAGTGGGGTGGTATGTTCCTCACCATATTCGGCGATCAGGTGGCCGTCTTTACTGAGAATCTGCAGAGGCGTTTTAAATTCTATATGCTTAAGACTTTCCACGTCCGGCAATTGTGGCACGAGGTGCAAATAAATGCCGCTAAGTATGAGTAGCAGCCCACAAACTGGGAAAAGTGCCGCCGCCAGACCCGTAAATATTGCGCTAGACTTGGATGCATTGTTCATTGGATTTTAGGGATTTGGCTCAGTTAGAAAAAAGGGGATAGAGATGATAATCAATTATATGCTGAAAACATGCTTGAGATCTAATTGCAATCGTGCTAGGACTAGTATTTAATGTAGTAGTGCATGAGTACGCTGTAAGTGCGTATTTTCGATAGGAAAAATACAAGGAAGAAAGAACGTGCTGCCCTTCCTCAGTAAAAAAACGACTGATCAGCTTGGACTGGACATCAGCTCGACCTCGGTAAAACTGCTGGAATTAACCCGGCAGGGTGATCGTTTCAGGGTCGAAAGCTATGGTGTAGAGCCGCTGCCCCAGAACGCCGTTGTTGAGAAAAACATCAACGACGTTGAGGGTGTGGGCGAGGCTATTGCCCGACTTATTGCGCGCGTAAAACCGCACAGCAAGCGTGCCGCCGTGGCTGTAGCTGGCTCTGCAGTGATTACCAAGATCATTGAAATGGATGCATCGCTTAGCGAAGATGAGATGGAAAGCCAAATTCGTGTTGAGGCTGATCAGTACATCCCGTATCCGCTGGACGAAGTCGCGCTTGACTTTGAAATCATGGATCTGGTTGAAAATAATCCCGACCGGGTTAAGGTCTTGCTAGCCGTTTCGCGCACAGAGAACGTCGATGTGCGTAAGGATGCTCTTGAAATCGGAGGATTGATCGCCAAGACCGTGGACGTAGAGGCTTTCGCCATGGAAAGAGCTTTTGATCTCATGGTGGATAGCATGGGGGCACGAGGTGGTGTCACCGGGATTGTTGACATCGGGGCGACGATGACTACTTTTAACGTCGTGAACGATGGACAGATCATCTACTCTCGCGAGCAACTTTTTGGTGGCAAGCAACTCACGGAGGAAATACAGCGCCGTTATGGTCTGTCCGTTGAAGAAGCGGGTATGGCCAAAAAACAGGGCGGGCTTCCCGATGATTATGAGCAAGAGGTCCTGAAACCTTTCAAGGATGCCGTGGTACAGCAGGTACAACGTTCCTTGCAGTTTTTTTACGCAGCCACACAATACCGTGAAATCGACCATGTGGTGCTGGCGGGAGGTACCGCGTCGATTGAGGGTTTGGCACAGTTAGTTCAGGATAAGGTGGGTAGTTCAGTGACCGTGGCTAATCCCTTTGTCAATATGTCCATATCCAGCCGCGTCAATGCCTCGTTGCTTAGCAATGATGCTCCTTCGCTGATGATAGCCTGTGGATTGGCATTGAGGAGTTTTGACTGATGGCCAAGATCAATCTACTTCCTCATCGACAAGAAAGGCGCCGTGAGCAGCGCAGCGCATTTGCCCTGGTATGTATTATGGCTGCAGGTCTGGCCATATTTCTGGTGATGGCTTGGAATAGCGAAGTAGGTAGCCAGCTGGATATGCAAAATCAGCGCAACGCCTATATCGATAGTGAAACATCGAAGCTAGATACGGACATCAAGACCATCAATGATCTGCAAAAGCGTAAGGATGACTTGCTAAAACGCATGAAAGTGATTCAGGAACTGCAGGGGCGCAGACCTGTCATTGTGCGTATCTTTGATGAAATGGTACGAGTCATGCCGGACGGCGTGTACCTGACGGATTTTGAGCGACATGGCGATGGTTTCCATATCGAAGGCATAGCTAATGACAACAACGATGTGTCGACATTGATGCGCAATATTCAAGCATCACCCTGGTTTAAAAATGCTGCCCTTAAAAAGGTGCAGGCGGTGCCTGACACCACATCGTCTAATACGGATGGGTCGTCACATAAAAGCCAATTTAGCATGGATTTTGAGTTGCAGATCCCTGATCTGGTGGGAGTAGATAAGTCTGGAAGCCAGAAGTCTACCCAGTCAGCAACTGGCAAGGCAGGTGGAAAATGAATCTGGATGCCCTAAAGAGTCTGGATCTGGAAAAGATCCAAGCCAGCTGGCGTAGCTTGGATCCAGAAAACATAGGCGGATGGCCACTGGCTTTTCGTGTTTTGATTTGGGCCTTGATTGTGGTGGCTATTCTTTTTGGCGGGTACATGCTGATGGTCTCTGACAAGCTAGACCAGTTGAAGAGCGCGCAGCAAGCCGAGGTGAGTAAAAAAGCTGATTTTGAAACCAAGGCATTTAAGGCATCTAACCTGGATGTTTACCGCAAGCAGTTAGCCGAGATGGAAGACTCTTTTGGTGCCTTGCTCAGGCAATTGCCTAAAGAAACCGAAGTTCCTGGCCTACTGGAGGACATCAATCAGACGGGCTTGGGTAGTGGCCTTGATTTTGAGTCCATTAATTTGCTCCCTGAAGTTACTCAGGAATTCTATGCAGAGGACCCCATCGATATCAAAGTCAAGGGTGACTACCACGCTTTTGGCAGTTTTGTCAGTGGCATTGCAGCCCTGCCTCGTATCGTTACCTTGCATGATTTTAAAGTAGTTCCCGTAGGCACCCGTGCTGCAGGGGATAATGCCCCCCCGTTGCTGTCTATGGATATTACCGCTAAAACCTACCGTTATCTGGATAAGAAGTCAGATAAGTCGGCGGCTGGAGACAAGAAAAAATGATCAGACCGTATCTGACAGTCCTGCTGATGATAAGCATGGCCTTGATGCTGGCGGCCTGTGGTCATTCCAGCATGGATGAATTGCAGGGCGAACTTACCGCTATCAAGCTTAAACCCAGAGGTAAGATTGATCCCGTGCCTGAGCCGGTGATTATGCCGACTTTTACCTATGCGGCGCATCAGCTACGCAGCCCGTTTACGCCCTATACCAATGCACAGAATTTACAGCCTTTGGCTGGAAAAAAGGTTGAACCTGATCTGAACAGGCCCAAAGAGGCGCTGGAACAGTTCCCGCTGGAAGCTCTCCATATGCGCGGAACCTTGGACTGGGCTAAATCAGGAAAAATTGAGCAGGCGATCGTACAAGATCCTCTGGGTCAGGAACATTTTGTGAAGGTAGGCAATTACCTGGGCAAAAATCAGGGCAAAGTGAGTGCAATAACTTCAACGCGCATCAGCATTGTTGAAATTGTACCCGATGGTAAGGATGGTTGGGTGGAACGTCCACGCAGCTTGGGTTTGAACGAATAAGCATGGATACACTGGAGACATGAATCATGTATAGCTTGATCAACATACAGCGTCCGGTGTACCGGCAGGATAAGAAGCCTATGCGAGGATGGTGCGTTGGTTTGTCCATGATGCTATTTTCACTGATAGCTGCAGCAGGTCAGCCGGTATTATTGCAAAAGGTGGATGTCACGACCTTGCCAGGCGATGAGACCCAGCTTTTGCTGACGTTTGATGGTACACCGCCAGAGCCGCAAACCTATGATATTGAACAGCCTGCCCGCATCAGTGTTGACCTGGGGGGAGTGCGTAGTGGACTTAGCTCTAAATACCTGACACTGGGTACTGGCAATGCACAAAGTATGACAGTGCTGGATACACCCAGGCGTACTCGTTTGATTATTAAGCTGGCCTCCATGACGGGGCATGTTGAACAAGTTCAAGGTCATCAGCTCATTCTGCGTATAGGTGCTGCTGAACGCACCGCAACGGCAGGACATGGACAGATTAACAAAGTGACGGCTCATCCCGCCGATCAAAGTGTAGAAAATATTGACTTTCATCGTGGCAAAGAGGGCGATGGCCAGCTTCAACTAGAGCTTTCTGATCCGGGTATGTCAGTGGATGTCAAGCAGGAAGGTAATCGTATCATTGCCAGGTTGCCAGGGGCGTCTTTACCTGATCGTCTCAAGCACAAACTGGATGTCACGGATTTCGCTACACCGGTAAGTTATATCAATGTGGCGTCGGATAAAACGGGCACCGTGATTACCGTGCAGCCGCATGGCGAATACGAATATCTGGCGTTTCAGGCGGATAAGCACTTTACCATCAGCGTTAAACCCATGACGACTGAAGAAAAGCAGAAAAAGAACCAATTTGCTTACACCGGCCAGAAACTCTCACTGAACTTTCAGGATATCGATGTACGTTCCGTATTACAGTTAATCGCTGATTTTACCTCCTTGAATCTGGTTGCCAGTGATACCGTGACAGGAAAGATAACACTGCGTCTGCAGAATGTTCCCTGGGATCAGGCTCTGGACTTGATACTCAAAACCAAGGGTTTGGCCAAGCGCACGGTAGGCAATGTCATGTTGGTGGCTCCTGCTGATGAAATTGCCCGCCGTGAAAAGGAGGAGTTGGAGTCCAATAAGCAGGTTGATGCCCTGGCTCCCCTGCATACGGAGTTCTTACAGGTCAGCTATGCTAAGGCTGCTGATATTGCCCTCCTGGCACAAAAGATCATTAGCCCTCGTGGGAGTCTGAGTACAGATTCTCGTACTAATACGCTGATCATCAATGAAACCGCCAAGACGATTGATGATATTCGTGACTTGGTACGCCGTTTGGATGTTCCAGTTCGTCAAGTGATGATTGAAGCCAGGGTAGTGCTTGCCAATACCAGCACGGATAAGGAAATGGGTGTGAGCTGGGGCATAGACGGCTCCAAGATCGGCAGCAACTCGGCCATATTATACGGCGGGTCGAACCAGACCATGCTGGATTCTGCAAACTGGTACTCCAATGCTATGGCTAACCCGGGTACACCGCAGATACGTACGATTTCCTACCCACAGAATTTGGCTGTTGATATGAGTGCGCGTCAAACCGGGGGGTCATCTTTTGCCCTGGGCTTTGTCAATTCGCGTGGCGACTTGTTGAATCTTGAGCTATCAGCATTCCAGTCTGAGGGGCATGGAGAAGTGGTTGCCAGTCCAAGGGTGATGACAGCGGATAAGGCAACGGCTCGCATCGCCTCGGGTCAACAGATACCCTACCAGCAGGCAACGTCCAGTGGTGCGACCTCGACTTCCTTTGTCAATGCCGTACTAGCTCTTGAAGTCACGCCCAGCATTACCCCGGATGGTCGCATACAGATGAGCCTTTTGGTTAATAAGGATTCGCCGAGTACTTCCGTGAGCAATAACCAGCTGCTGATTGATACCAATAGCATCAAAACCAGCGTTTTGGTCAATGACGGCGAGACTGTGGTCTTGGGTGGGATCTATCAGACCTCGGTCACTAAAGGTGTCCTCAAGGTGCCTCTGTTGGGTGATATTCCCTACTTGGGAGCTCTGTTCCGCAAGGATACTACCGTGACATCCAAGCAAGAGTTGCTGATTTTTATCACTCCAACTATTTATAACGATGTCGTTGCCCAGCGTTGATCGGATATTTCTGGTCGGCCCCATGGGGGCCGGCAAGAGCACCATAGGCAGGCAGTTAGCTGATTTACTGGATCTGGAGTTTATCGATACCGATCAAGAAATTGAGCGGCGAACCGGTGCCGATATCCCCTGGATATTTGATGTTGAAGGTGAGCAGGGATTTCGTGATCGTGAAGAGTTGGTCATTGACTCCCTGACCCAACGCTCCCGTCTTGTATTGGCGACGGGCGGTGGAGCTGTCATGCGTCCAGCTAATCGAGAGCATCTGCATGGGCGTGGTTTTGTCATTTACCTGTGTACGACGGTAGCCCAGCAGTTGGAGCGGACGGCGCGCGATCGACACCGGCCCTTGCTACAGACACCCGACCCAGAAAAGACTTTACGTGATCTTCAAGCGGCAAGAGATCCCCTGTATCGTGAAGTAGCGCATGCTGTGGTGAGTACTGAAGGCGGCTTGGCGCGCGACGTCACGCAACGTATTATCAAGCTTTTACGTCTATCCTAGCCCAAGGCTTGACCAACAAGCTACAATGCTGACCTTCTACCGTGACAGGATTGTTCCCATGCTGACGGTCAACGTGCCCTTAAAGGATTATCCTTACCCCATCCATATCGGAGCAGGTACAGCTCGCCGTGCCGACTTGCTCAAGCCGCATCTACGCGGTCGACAAGTTTTAGTCGTGACGAACCCCACGGTGTCATCCCTCTATGGATCGACGCTTATTGAACTGCTGCAGGGCATGGATTTGATCGTAGCTGAGCATCGGTTGCCCGATGGCGAGGTCTACAAGGATCTGGAGCATGTCAGTACGATTTTTGATACGCTGTTGCAGCAGGGCTACGATCGACGTTGTACCATATTGGCTCTGGGCGGTGGCGTGATCGGTGATATGGCGGGTTTTGCAGCCGCCTGTTATCAGCGCGGTGTCAATTTTATCCAAATGCCAACCACATTGCTGGCTCAGGTAGATTCCAGTGTGGGGGGAAAGACGGGCGTCAATCATCCCCGGGGAAAAAATATGATAGGGGCGTTTAAACAGCCCTCATTGGTGATGATAGACACGGATTTTCTGACTTCATTACCAGCCAGAGAGTTCTCTGCAGGACTGGCAGAAGTGATCAAGTATGCGCTGATACGCGATGCAGGTTTCTTTAGCTGGCTAGAAAAGCATATGCCAGCCTTAATGGCACGTGAACCTAAGCCCTTGGCAGAGGCTATTGCAAAAAGTTGTCAGCACAAGGCGGATGTGGTCGTAGCTGATGAGTTTGAGCAGGGAGAGCGGGCATTACTAAATTTAGGCCATACTTTTGGACATGCGATAGAAACTCATACCGGATATAGTCAATGGTTGCACGGAGAAGCGGTTGCCGTAGGCTTGGTGATGGCTGCACGTCTCTCCTCGCATCGAGGAGGACTGCGGGTGGCCGAGGTGGGGCGGGTTAAGAGGCTCTTACAAGCAGCTAATTTGCCGCTCAGTCCTCCTAAAGATATGACAGCTGCCCATTTTCTGGCATGTATGGGGCACGACAAAAAAATATTGGATGGGCAGCAGCGCTTGATCTTAATGGCAGAGTTTGGTCACTCCGAGATCGTTGTACTTTCCCAGGAAGAATTGGCGAGAGAAGTTGAGGTCTTGTTGCATGAATAAAACGCATACGGCCAGTGTATTGCTGTTTGCGATAAGTCTCGCTCTGGTAGTCCTTTATCTACGCTTGGCGGCCCCCTGGGCACAGGTACAGGAAGACCAGCCCTTGGATCTTGCTCCGGCCATTGATCCTGCTAAATTGATTGCCAGCAATCGCGATCTAGGGCAATTCCCGGCAGAGATGATTCCTCTGGTCAATCCGGTAGCCCAGGTGAGTCAGGCTGCTCCCGCCGTATCAAGCACGGGGGGGGATCATGCCGAGACGACCGTTGAAGCATCCCTGCGAGCTGATTACCGCCATGATGTGGGGTGGTGGCAGCATCAGGACCCCAGTCACTGGGTGGTTCAGGTGCTAGGCGCTAGTAGTGAAGCTGCTGTGGTGACCTATATCTCAGGGCAGCCTGATGCCAGCTTATTTTCCTATTACGAGATACAAAAACAGGGACAGCCCTGGTTTGTTGTTGTCTTTGGAGACTTCTCCAGTCGTGAACTCGCTGCAGGTATTGCTGAAACGCATGATTTCGGCTCAGGTTCTCAGGCATTTGCTAAAAGTGTGACCAGCATAGTGGTTGATTTGACGCCGCCGCCTACCGTGGTTGCTCCTGTCAGTTCTGAACCCGCTACGCTTGCTGCTCCAGCAGGGGGTGTGGTGCCTGAGCATGCTGTTCCTGCCCTTCCCTAAGGAAAATATAGAGAGGGTGGACATCGGCGATTGTTACTGACATCATAAATGTGTAAAATGGCTAGCCTTTTTTGTCGGTGTCGTGCCCGTTAAGTCCGGGCAGTTCCATTCAACTCTCAGCTTTCATGGGTGCCGCCAATGCATCAAGCTACCCCCGCGAGTGGCCTCTACAGCCCTGACGATGTACGTGATAACTGTGGATTCGGGATGATTGCTCATCTCCGAGGCGAAGCCAGCCATGAGTTGGTTAAAACGGCCATTCATTCATTAAGTTGCATGACTCATCGAGGAGCCATCGCAGGTGATGGCAAAACCGGTGATGGATGCGGGTTGATGTTGACGTTGCCGCAGCCATTTTTCAGGGCGATAGCCACCGAACTATGGGGGCATACCCTGGGTCAGCTGTTTGCGGTAGGCACGGCATTTTTAAATCCAGACAAGGATCTTGCCGCCCGCAGTAAAGCAATTTTGGTCGAAGAGCTTGAAGCTGAGCAATTGGCGATAGTGGGTTGGCGCCAGCTTCCCGTGGATCCGGATGTCTGTGGAGAGATTGCTTTACAGTCATTACCTGCTTTCGAACAGATTTTTGTGGAGGCGGGAGAGTTTGCATCGGATGCTTTTAACAGAAAACTGTTTCTGGCCCGTCGTCGCGCCGAACAACGGCTGAGCGATGATTCTTATTTCTATATGCCATCTTTATCTTCACAGACCCTGGTGTATAAGGGTCTGGTCATGCCAGCAGACCTGGATAGCTTTTACAAGGATCTTGCCGACCCTCGTTTAAGTGCATCCATTGTTGTGTTCCATCAGCGGTTCTCGACGAACACTCTACCGCGTTGGCATCTGGCTCACCCCTTCCGCTTTCTGGCGCATAACGGCGAAATTAACACCATTAGTGGCAATCGTAACTGGGCGTTAGCGAGGGGTCCCAAGTTTAAGAATCCTCTGCTGCCCGGGCTGGAATCCTTTAAGCCCCTAGTGAACCGAAAGGGTTCAGATTCTTCCACAATGGATAATATGCTGGAAATCCTGGTGCAAGGTGGCATGGATCTGTTTCGGGCGCTACGCATGATGGTGCCTCCGGCCTGGCAAAATGTTGAGACCATGGACTCGGATTTACGTGCATTCTATGAATATAACTCCAAGCATATGGAAGCTTGGGATGGCCCTGCAGGTATTGTGACAACAGATGGTCGCTATGCTGTATGTATGCTCGATCGTAACGGATTGCGGCCCGCGCGTTGGGTGATTACGCGTCAAGGCTATATCACTCTGGCCTCTGAGATCGGTGTATGGGGGTATAAACCTGAGGATGTTTTATCCAAGGGGCGCGTAGGTCCCGGTCAAATTCTGGCTGTTGATACGCAAACGGGTGAGCTTTTGCGTACGACGGATATAGATGCCCGTCTTAAGAGTGCTTTTCCATATCAGCAATGGTTACAAGACCATGCCATGCGCATTGATCATGATGAAGAAGCCGAGGCCAGACTCTTACTTCAGACACCCCCAGAAAAGCTGCGCGGTCTGCAAAAATTATTTTTGGTGACCCTGGAGGAGAGGGACCAGATCATTCGGCCTATGGCTGAAGTCGCCCAGGAGGCTGTCGGCTCCATGGGAGATGATACGCCGATGGCGGTGCTTTCTGGTCGGGTACGACATTTATCGGACTACTTCCGCCAACAGTTTGCGCAAGTGACTAATCCTCCGATTGATCCCTTGCGAGAAGCAATTGTCATGTCACTCGAGACCTGTCTGGGTGCCGAGATGAATGTCTTTGAACAGGACCCCCAACATGCCAATCGCATGGTGCTGGCCTCCCCTGTACTTTCGCATAGCAAATTTGAAAAGATCATACAAAATGATAAGCCGGGTTATTTGCCCGAGCGATTAAGCCTGAACTATGCGGCAGACGTCGGCTTGCGCCAAGCGCTCATGACCTTGTGTCAACGTGCAGCTGAGGCGGTGAGGGCGGGTAAAACGCTGTTGGTGCTGAGTGATCGTCACTGGCAATCGGGACAGCTGCCGATCAATGCTTTGTTAGCTACGGGTGCCGTTCATCACCATCTGATTGATCAGGGATTGCGCAGCGACTCCAACTTATTAGTAGAAACCGGGGTGGCCCGGGACGCTCACCATGTGGCGACTTTAATTGGTTTTGGTGCCACAGCCATTTATCCCTATCTGGCGTTTGATATCATTGCAGACCAGGTTCGTACAGGTGAGTTGCTGGGTGACCCGCTGGAGTTGCAATCTAACTACCGTAAGGCCTTGAATAAGGGACTGCTCAAGATACTCTCGAAGATGGGGATTTCGACGGTGGCCTCCTACCGCGGAGCCCAGCTTTTTGAGGCGGTGGGGTTGGCTTCGGATGTGGTGGAACTTTGTTTTCGTGGTGTGCCTTGCCGTATTCAGGGTGCCGGCTTTGCAGAACTGGAGTCTGACCAGAAAATTCTGGCTGAACAGGCAGGCAAGGCCCGGCTGCCACTGGAAGCGGGTGGAGTTCTCAAGTATGTGCATGATAAGGAATATCATGCTTTTAATCCGGATGTGATTGCCGATTTGCATGCGGCTGTACGTACGGGAGATTATGCTCATTACCAACGGTATGCAGACCGCGTCAACCACCGTCCGGTAGCTACCTTACGTGATCTGCTTGCCCTGCGCACTGATGGCCAACCGTTGCCCTTGGAGCAGGTGGAAAGTATTGAAACCATTTTACCGCGCTTTGATTCAGCAGGTATGTCATTGGGTGCTTTGTCGCCAGAGGCGCATGAGGCTATTGCCATCGCCATGAATACCTTGGGAGGACGTTCCAACTCGGGTGAGGGCGGTGAAGATCCTGTTCGCTATGGTACGCTGAAAAATTCCAAGATTAAGCAGGTAGCCTCAGGTCGCTTTGGCGTGACTCCAGCCTACTTGATGTCAGCCGAGGTTTTGCAGATCAAGATAGCCCAGGGCGCTAAGCCTGGCGAGGGCGGTCAGCTGCCGGGCGGTAAGGTCAATGAATTAATTGCTCGGCTACGTTACTCCGTTCCCGGAGTAACCCTGATATCGCCACCACCGCATCATGATATTTACTCTATTGAAGATCTGGCACAGCTGATATTTGACTTAAAGCAAGTTAATCCTCAGGCTTTGGTATCTGTGAAACTGGTATCTGAGCCAGGTGTAGGTACGATCGCTGCGGGTGTTGCTAAAGCTTACGCAGATTTGATCACGATTTCTGGTTATGACGGAGGCACAGCGGCCTCACCTCTGAGTTCCATACATTATGCGGGTTCGCCCTGGGAATTAGGCCTATCAGAAGCTCAACAGGCATTACGGGCGAATGATTTGCGCGGCAATGTCCGTGTACAAACGGATGGAGGCCTAAAAACAGGTCTGGATGTCATTAAGGCGGCTATATTGGGAGCTGAGTCGTTTGGATTCGGTACGACACCCATGGTCGCTCTGGGATGTAAGTACTTACGTATATGCCATCTCAATAATTGTGCAACCGGAGTGGCTACGCAGCAAGAGAATTTGCGTCAGGATCATTTTATCGGCGAGCCTGAAATGCTGATGAATTTTTTCCGCTTTGTGGCCACCGAAACGCGCCACTGGCTGGCGATGTTGGGGGTTGCCTCACTAGCGGATCTGATAGGTCGCACCGACTTGCTGGAAATACTTCCCGGCAATACGCCTAAGCAGCAGGGCCTGGACTTACGTCCTCTGCTGCAAAATCACTTGCTGGAAGGTAAACCGCAATTTTGCCAGGTTCAGCGTAATCGGCCTTTTGATCAGGGTCGTCTGGCAGAAGTGATGGTGGCTGCTGTTTTGCCAGCGATTGAAACCAAGCGAGGTGGTGAGTACTTCTTTGACGTAGGTAATTGTGATCGTTCCATAGGTGCACGTATTTCCGGCGAAATCGCTCGCCGCCATGGCGATCAGGGCATGAAAGATCACCCTATCGTACTACGGTTGACGGGAACGGCTGGTCAGAGCCTGGGTGTCTGGAACGCGGGAGGTTTGCATCTTTACCTGCAGGGTGATGCCAATGATTATGTCGGTAAAGGCATGGCGGGCGGTAAAATTGTGATTACACCTCCCCCGGGTTCACCTTTTGCCTCGCAAGAAACAGCTATTATTGGCAACACCTGTCTTTACGGGGCGACGGGTGGCGAACTGTATGCGGCGGGTACAGCAGGAGAGCGCTTCGCTGTCAGAAATTCAGGTTGCCATGCCGTGATTGAAGGAGCAGGGGATCACTGTTGTGAGTATATGACGGGTGGTCTGGTGACTGTGCTGGGAAGAACTGGGCTTAACTTCGGGGCAGGCATGACCGGTGGTTTTGCCTACGTGCTAGATCTTGATAATGATTTCTTTGATCGCTGCAACCACGAACTCATCGATTTGCACCGTATCAGTACCGAGCCTATGGAGGCGCATCGCCATCACTTGCGCGAGGTTCTTGAGGATTATGTGTCTGCAACAGATAGTGCTTGGGGTCGTTCGCTGCTGAAGCGATATGATGAGGTACTGCGCAAGTTCTGGTTGGTTAAGCCCAAGGCTGCCAGTATGAAAGAGCTTTTAAACAGTACGCGCCGCAACCCGATGTGAGGGATGGGCCAGAACGTCGATGAGTGAGAGATCTGCCATGACCGAACGTCTAAACAACGATTTTCAGTTCCTCGAAGTGCCTCGTCAGGATCCAGGTAAAAAGGATCTTGACGTTCGCCGTTCGAGTTTTGAGGAGATTTATCAGCCTTTTGATGCTGAGCAGGCTGCAGATCAGTCACATCGTTGTCTGGGTTGTGGCAATCCTTACTGTGAATGGAAGTGTCCTGTTCATAACTATATACCCAACTGGTTGAAGCTGGTTTCTGAAGGGAATCTGTTTCAGGCAGCTGAACTTTGCCATCAAACCAATTCTTTGCCTGAAGTTTGTGGTCGCGTTTGCCCTCAGGATCGTTTATGTGAAGGCGCTTGCACGCTGAATGATGGTTTTGGTGCAGTCACCATAGGCAGTGCCGAGAAATATATAGTGGATACGGCCTTTGCGATGGGCTGGCGACCTGATATGTCCCAGGTCAGCTGGACAGATCGCCGCGTTGCCATTATTGGAGCGGGCCCAGCGGGTCTGGCATGTGCTGATGTACTGGTACGCCATGGTGTACGCCCGGTTGTTTTTGATCGTCAGGCAGAAATTGGTGGTTTGCTGACGTTTGGTATTCCAGAATTCAAGATGGAAAAAAAGGTCATGATTCAGCGCCGTGAAATTTTTACGGCCATGGGTGTTGAATTCAGACTGAATACTGAAATTGGGCGCGATATCACGATTGAAGACCTGTTGCGTGACTATGACGCCGTATTCATGGGTATGGGTACCTATACATACATGCAAGGTGGTTTCCCAGGTGAGGATTTGCCTGGTGTTATAGATGCCTTGGACTACCTGGTAGCCAATGTCAGTCATGCCATGGGCGTAGCGACGGATTCCTCGGCCTATATAAATCTCAATGGAAAGCGTGTGGTTGTCCTGGGCGGGGGAGATACGGCCATGGACTGCAACCGTAGTGCCATTCGGCAAGGCGCTGCTCAGGTGATCTGTGCTTACCGGCGTGATGAAGAAAATATGCCAGGTTCCCGACGGGAAGTTCGCAATGCGCGCGAGGAAGGTGTGGAGTTTTTGTTCAACAGGCAGCCCGTAGCTTTATTGGGTGATGGTACAGGCGTCACAGGGGTCAAGGTGGTTGAGACCCGTTTGGGTGAGCCCGATGCTCGCGGTCGACGCAGTCCTGAGCCCATACCAGGGTCAGAACAAGTGATCGCGGCTGATGCGGTTATTCTGGCGTTTGGTTTTCGGCCAAGCCCTGCACCCTGGCTGGAGTCGGTGGGTGTTAAAACGGATGCTACCGGGCGTATCCTGGCTCCTGAGCAGAGCGCTTTCCCGTTTCAGACCACGGCGCCTAAGATATTTGCAGGCGGCGATATGGTACGTGGATCAGATCTGGTTGTAACCGCTATTTGGGAGGGGAGACAGGCGGCACAAGGCATCCTGGATTACCTGGCCATATAAGTGATGACCAGGGTGATGGGATTTCGCCTGCTGGTAACGGTGTGGTGTGCCTGCTGGCTAGCTGGCTGTGCGGATGGCTTATTTTTTTATCCTGACCAGCGAAACTATCTGAGTGCAGGGCCTCCGCCTCATCAGGATTTTTTTGTTCAGGAACAGCCGGACATCAAGCTGCATGGTTGGTTTTTGCCCGCTGAGCTACCAGGCCCTGTGAAGGGAACTATCATTCAGTTTCATGGTAATGCCGAAAATCTCACCTCACATGTGGGGCAAGTGGATTGGCTCACGCATGAAGGTTATAACGTGGTGGCTTGGGATTACCGAGGTTATGGTGCATCGACAGGACATCCCGATCGCAGCGGACTTTTTCACGATGCTATCACTATGGTGCACCAGATCCAGGCACGCCCCGATGTAAAGGGCTATCCGGTCTACCTGCTGGGACAAAGCCTGGGAGGAGCCCTGGTGTTGGCTGTAGCAGGTTCTGGGCAGATCCATGGTATCCGTGGTGTGGTGGCGGATTCAGCCTTTGCTTCCTGGCGTGGGGTCGCTCAAGAAAAACTGCGTTCAGCCGGCTGGATGGGATGGAGTTTGTCCTGGTTGGTACCTCTGGTGGTCAGTTCAGGGTATGATGCGCAACGTGCAGTGGCTCATATTGCCCCGGTCCCTCTGCTGTTGATTCAGGGTGATCAAGATGATGTGGTGCCACCTGATAATCTTGATCAACTTTATGAGCATGCCCTGCCCCCGATATTTCGCTGGCAGATACGAGGTGCTGGTCATGTGGAAGCCTTGACACGGTATCGTGCACAATTGCGACGCCCCTTGCTCGATTTTTTTGCTTATTGTCTAGATGGCAACACCCGTGATCTGGCGGCCGACGGCCTGCTCAAACCCTAGCTGGAGATGATATGCCCACGCTGAAGAATGATCGATTCCTGCGCGCACTGCAGGGCCAGTCTGTGGATAGAACACCCGTGTGGCTGATGCGTCAGGCGGGGCGCTATTTGCCTGAATATCGTGCAACCCGTGCGCGTGCCGGAGATTTTCTCAGCTTATGCAAGAATCCTGATTTTGCTTGCGAAGTGACCCTACAGCCACTGGATCGTTTCCCTTTGGATGCGGCTATTTTATTCTCAGACATACTGACCATCCCTGATGCCATGGGATTAGGTTTGTATTTCGAAGAGGGTGAAGGACCGCGATTTCGTAAGCCTGTCAGCTGTGAGGCTGACATCATGAGCCTACCTGTGCTGAAAGTGGCAACAGATCTGGATTATGTTATCAAAGCGGTGACCACCATTCGTCATGCCCTGGCAGGTCGCGTTCCGTTGATTGGGTTCTCGGGTTCGCCGTGGACTCTGGCTTGCTATATGGTACAAGGCGGTTCATCCAAGGACTTCCGCCGCATCAAAACCATGTTGTACCAGACGCCAGAGTTATTGCATATCTTGCTGGATAAACTGGCTGATGCTGTAACAGCCTACCTGAATGCTCAGATTATGGCAGGCGCCCAAGCCGTACAGATATTTGATACCTGGGGTGGTGTATTAGCGGACGGTACCTATCAAAGTTTTTCACTGCATTACATGCAAAAAATTATCAGCAATCTGGTTCGTGAACATGAGGGACGCCATGTGCCTGTCATCCTTTTCACCAAAGGAGGCGGTTTATGGCTAGAGGATATGGTGCAAAGTGGCTGTGATGCACTAGGTCTGGATTGGACCATGAATCTGGGAAGAGCCAGAAGCCTGGTAGCAGGACGCTGTGCTCTGCAAGGCAATATGGACCCCTCGGTGCTCTACGGGGATGCTGCCACCATACGTCGTGAAGTGGCCAGATTGTTAGCGCAATATGGCTCAGGTGCAGGGCATGTGTTCAATCTCGGTCATGGTATTGAACAATGGGTAGATCCTGCCAGCGCCGGTATCTTTGTCGATGCGGTGCATGAATTGAGTGAGCCTTACCACTCCGCTGCAGCATAGGTCATCGGCCATGGCACCTTTGCAGGGTTTACGCGACTTCAGACGCCTTAAAGAACTGCTGGGCATACTGATTATTTATGGTTTTGATGATCTTTTACAATGGATGGGGCTGGGACGCCAGGCGGCCTTAATCAATCGGCTGCTACGACGTAGATTGCCTGCAGATGTTCAGCGCCTGCCTCCCCAGGCTCGAGCTCGCATGGCCATGGAGGAAATGGGCCCTACCTTCGTTAAACTGGGGCAGATTCTGGCGACACGAGTCGACTTACTGCCACCAGAATGGATTACCGAACTGGAAAAACTGCAAAGTCGGGTGGCGGCTGTACCCTTTAGCGATCTGTTGCCGGGTTTGGAAGCGAGTTTGGGTCGTCCCGTGACTGAAGTGTTTAGCGAGCTGGATGAACACCCTTTGGGTAGCGCCTCAATGGCCCAGGTGCATCGTGCCCGCTTAAAGTCCGGTGAGCGCGTTGTACTCAAGATTCGCAGGCCGGGCATACGCGCTATCATCGAAGCTGACATGCGATTGCTTGAACAGGTTGCGGCCGTGGCAGAGAGCCAATCGCCGGATTGGCGAAGGTTTCAACCGGTGGCCTTGCTGCGCGAGTTTCAGCGCTCCTTGTCCAGGGAGCTGGATTTTGCTGTAGAGGCCCGCGCCGCTGAACGCATAGCGAATAATTTGGCAGACTGGGACTACATGGTTATCCCCAAGGTGTATTGGGATTATACCTGTGAGGATCTCAATGTGCAGGAGGCCATGAATGGAACTCAAGCCAGTGATCTGGCTGAGCTGGACCGTCTAGGTGTTGATAGGCTGCGTCTAGCCCGCAGGGGTGCTGCCGTTGTTTGGAAGATGATGCTGGAGGATGGTTTTTTTCATGCTGATCCTCATCCGGGCAATTTTATTATTCTGCCAGATGAGCGTATAGCACTGATTGATTTTGGTATGGTAGGACGCTTGAGCGCTCAACGCCGCGATCAATTAGTAAGGCTGGTGCGCGGTATATTATTGCAGGAGCCTGAGATCACCACGCACGTGCTGGTAGAGTGGAGTGCAGGGTATGTTTTGCAGCGCGAGGCCTTGAACAGTGAAGTGGCCGCCTTCATGGAGCGGTTTGACGGAGTTCCGTTAGATCAGCTTGATATTGCAGGGGTATTGCAGGATGTCGCTGCTATTTTGCGCCACCATGCGGTTAGTCTACCGGCAGATATCGCCTTGATCGTCAAGGCTTGCCTCACCCTTGAAGGCTTTGGCCGATCGTTAGCGCCAAATTTTCAGCTGATGACGGAAGCAGCGCCCTTACTAAAAAAGACACTGCGTGGTCGGTATGCCCCGCAAAAACTGGCCAGGGCCATGCGTATACGAGCTCTGGACATGGTGGAACGGGTATATAACCCCAATAGCTCGGCGGCACAGAGTCATCTATCCGGATCAGCACCACCGATTAATCCTATGGATATGGAACGCTGGATAGGACGTCTGGAACGTGCTTCAGCGCGCCAGACGACAGCGTTGTTGATAACAGCTATGTATGTGGTGGGGGGATTGTTATCCCTATTGCCGCAAGGTCCGCACGTGATGGGTATGAATCTGCTGGGTATCCTGTTTATCTTTAGTGCCAGTGTTTATGGATTCTGGCTCTGGCTTTCTCAATGGTGGACATTACGGGGTCGGGATTGATCTGGAGTGGAACGAGCTCTCTAGGCCCAAGTTAACTTGAGGGTACCTGCAGAGGGACACGTAGAATAAAACAGGTACCTTCATGTTCTATGCTGGTTACTCGTAGGCGTCCGCCTAAAATCACGGCAGCATTATGACTGATATGCAATCCTAGCCCAGAGCCACCGCGCCCTAAACGTGTGGTGAAGAAGGGTTCAAAGATATGAGACAGCTGATCTGCAGGAATTCCACGGCCATTATCACGTATGCTGATTTCAATCCATTCCTGGTCAAAAATTTCGGCGCTGATGTTTATCTGTTTGAGGCCCGTGTGCTCTTCGAAGGCATGATCCAGTGCATTGGTAATCAAATTGGTAATAATCTGTCCCATAGGGCCAGGGTAACTATCCATAACGATGGCTGGATCAATGTGCTCCTTGATCTCGATGCCCTGATTGCGTAAGCGCGGGAGCAGCAATACTAGCAAGTCGCGGAAAAGTTGATGCAGTTCAAAACGACGCCGACTGAGGATATTTTGATCCACGGCGACTTGCTTGAAACTTTGCACCAGATCAGCTGCACGCCGCAGATTGCGCACGACAATATCACAAGCCAGATTGGCCTGTTCCATAAAGTCCTCAAACTCGCGGCGTTTGATGCCTTGCTCATACCGAATTTGCAATTGCTCAAGTTGGCTGACAACCGTGGAAGCGGCTAACAGACCATTACCCAAGGGGGTATTGATTTCATGGGCAACACCTGCAACCAAATGACCCAGTGCTGATAGTTTTTCAACCTCAACCAGTTGATCTTGAGTGGCTTCAAGTTCAATGATGCTGGCTTGCAGAGCTGAATTACTGTTTTCGAGATCCCGGGTACGCGCTAGAACGCGATTCTCCAGATCACGGTTGAGGTCGCGGACCTCTGCTTCAATTCGACGTTGTTCGCTGATGTCTTCCGCTGTCATGATGAGGACATGGTGTTCGCCAACCGGTGTCGTAGCTGCGGTGATACGGCAAAGTACCGGGCGCCCATCCCGGGTCAGCAAAGGTACCTCCATACAGGGTATGCTGGTGCTTGCAGCCTCTATGAGCGATTGGAACTTTTCATTATCCAAAGCGCGAGACCAGATACCTGCCTCAAGAAGACTCTGTCCTGTGATGGACTCTGCAGAGCGATCCAACAAGTATTCCCAAGCTGTATTAACCGTTAAAATTTCAAATGTTACGGGGTTCAGTACAGCCATTGCTGTTGGTGAAGCATTAAAAATAGCGCGTTGCTGCTGCTCACTGCTAGCCAGGGCATCCTGGGCCAGCTTTTGCTCCGTCATGTCGAAGATAAATCCGTACCAGGCAATGTCCCCATTGGCCTCTTTTTCCGGCAGGGATGTGCCTGTACGCCATACCACACGGCCATCATGGAGTTGGAGGCGGCACTTGAATTGCCAGAGAGTCATATGAGCGGCAGAGGTATATATCGAATTAACCAGCTCGGGTAAATCATCAGGATGAGCTCGCTGAAATGCAGCGGTAGCATTATCTTTAATATCCTCAGGATGTACGCCTAACATTTCCTGCACAGCGCCTAGTGCTATGGGAAAGCTCATGTGACCATCAGGGTGCAGGCAAAATTTATAGAGCATACCGGGTATACGTTCGGCATAGCGCAATAATTGGTCACGGTAGGCATTGCGTTCACGTTCGCGTTGCTCCCGTTCGCTGATATCTACCAAGGTCCAAATGGATAACTCACCTTCATGATCGTGCAGTATGCCAAATGACACCTCGCAGGGTACGCTATGCCCTGATTTATGCAGTAGCCGGGTCTCAAAAAAAGCAGTTTCACCGTGAGCTTGCTGCGCATACAGATGGCCAATTTGGTCATATTCAACCTGAGATGGATAGATGATATGGGTAGACTGACCTGCCAACTCATCGGGAGAGGCATAACCTAGAATTTCGGCAAAGCGTTGATTAACTTGTACGAAATGACGGTTTCGCACCATGGTAATACCGACGCGGGTATTATTCAGCAAGTGTCTTTGTATCGCACTGACGTGTTGTTCGCGATGCATTTGGTCAAGCCGGTCGAGTCCCCGGGATAGGTTACGAGCCAGTTCTTCTAGTAAACTTTTGAGGGAGTTATCAAAAATATCTTCTTCAGAGTGTATGACGGTCAGAACTGCCCATATCTGACCACCACGAAAGATGGGTAAGGTGGCATTGGATTTTAGCCCCCACTTATCAGCCCGATCCCTCCATAGGGCCTGTCGGGAGTTTTTCTTTAAAGATGCGCTGTAGAGGGGACAGGCCTGTCGCCAGGTGGTGCCGATATTGCCTCTTCCTTCGGGTAGGTCTTGGCGCGCGCTTACCGGGAGACCTTCAAGGTAACCGGTCACTCCAGCAGCAGCAAGAACTTCAAATTTTTGCTGGTCGCCTGGTCTGGAGATCCAAGCCAGGCTGAGGTGTCCATGTTGGATGATACAGGCACACAGTGCGTTAAGTAATTCATCTTGTGACGAGGATGAGGCCACTAAGGCATTGGCTTGCGCCAACATGCTTTGGAAATCGGCCAAACGCTGAAGGCCTCGTGATTGATCCTGCTGATGTTTATATTGCTTGTCAAAACGCAGCAGCAGGCCAGCGATAGAGGCAATGAGGTTCAGCAGTTGTGCATCCTGTTCTGAGGGTTGACTGCTTTTTTGTGAGGAGAGTGCAAAGGCACCCACCACAGTGTCACCATCCAGCACAGGATAAGACCAGTAAGACCAGTTGTCATGGCAACTTGACATGCACTGCATCGAACAGCTTTTAGGAGTGAAGTCCTGATCAAGCACATGAGCATGATGACATTCGAGAACACTGCAGGGTTGACCTATAAGGGCTTGCCAGATCATTTCGTGCAGTTTTTTTTGTTCATCAGATGCGGCAGTTGATGTGGCAAATATCTGTAACCGACCTTCCCCATCCATATTGAACAAGGCGGCTACGCGATGTTCAGTGAGATTTTCAGCTTCATGGCATAAAAACACAGCTAGATTTTGCGCAGAATGGCCATCCACCAGATCGCGGAGTACGCGCGTGGAAAGTTGGAGCAGCGATTCTGCGTTGACAACTGTCATCATCATGATACATGCAAGCATACGATGTCATTAGCATAGCAAATCTCACATTGAATGCCTGCCTGGTCAAGCAGTTTGCTGTACCGTCAGTCCGGTGGTGACTGGCGTAGCACCTTGTTGGTTAAGCTGCGCTTGCAAGTTCTGTAAAAAAGAAACCAGGGCAGTATTCGATGTCGCTGAAGTCGCTGTGTTGTTACTACCTAAGGCCCCGCTGAGGGATTGAAAACTGTTTTCCAGCGATGAAAGCGATGATCCACTGCTGCCATTGACGGTAGCTGTGGTGCCTGAAATCTGGGCAGTCAGGCTTTGCAGCTGAGTCTGAAAACTTCCATAGCCGGGTGTACTATGCTGGCTGTTCATACTATTTAGTGTACTAAATAGAGACTGCAAAAATGTTGTCATGGCCTGTTGGGGATTTTGCGCTCCTGCGACTGAACTACGGGCAGCCGTTGAACTGCTATCGCCATCACTGTCAGAGCCTGTGCCTGGGGATCCAGAGGAAGCGCTGGGTGTTAAGGAGGATACGTTAAGTCCTGACTGGCTTAGCGCCTGTAAGATATTATTGAGCATGGCACGACCACCACCATGGTGATGACCAGACGCGCCAGAAACGCCAGAGGGCGATGTCATGCTTTGGACGCTGGTTGTAGCGCCGGCGGCTTGTGTAGATTGCACGAGAGGAGAGGATGTCGTGCTGGAGGCTTGCGCTAAGGGATTAAATAGCCAGCTAGTCATGGAGTTATTGATAGTCATGGGTGCCCACCTCGCCGGGCTTTAGCAAAAAGTAAAGAACCAGAATAAATATGCCAGTTGTGTGCCAAGAGGTTGGAAATAGCCGTTATAGGCATCAGGGTTGAAGCCTGGGGTGTAGGTATTTACGTTGGCATCCAGATGATTAAATTATAAATAATACAGATAAAACAATGGGTTGTTATGTATCATGTCATGAGTTTACTGGGCCTGGTAGCGTTTTGACAAAAGCAGGCACAGGGAGTTGCCAGCAGACGAGGCTGAGGTTAAAAAGTAGGCCCAAGGGTAAGTTGTTGCCGGTGATGCGGCGCGGTCCTGCCGCGCAAAAGTATTTTTTAGTCAGGTCAACCCCTTGCGAAGTAAAGCGTTACTGCAGGTTCTATGGCCTGTAGTCTTCATCTAAAGGGGATTTTATATGCGTTCAATGTTATGGGTGGTTGTCTCTTCGGCAGCCTTGGTTGCCTGCGGCTCAGGTGGACTTACCGCGATCACTTCAGCAGGAGCGATGACTTCGTCGGGAACCTCGGCCCCTGATAACCTCTTAGGCGTATATTCGGGTTCAGCCTTGCAGGGCTCAGTCAACAAAACGGTCTTTGGCGTTGTGCTGGCTTCAGGTGAGTATTATTTTGCTGAGATGGCCCCAAACCAGGTGGTCGAATTGGTCCATGGTACTTCGGTAGCACAGGGAGGCACCTTGACCTCAACGGACATGATGGACTTTCCTTCGGCACAGAATCCTTTGACCGGGTCATTGGCAGGTACGTATGTTTTGGCCTCAAGCATCAGTGGTAATTTGAACTATACGAGTAATACGGTAACCCCACAGAGTCTTAGCCTAACTTACCAGCTCAATAGCAATGCACCACAATTGCCGACTGCGGTGGCAAGATCCTGGAACTTTACCGACAATACCGGTGCCAGCGGGACCTTGACCGTGGATGGGTATGGCAATGTTAGTGGAAGTACTTCATCATCGGGCTGCACCCTGTCGGGCACGATGAGTCCTGGCAATGCGGCCTATAACTTAACTCTGAACCTGACCAATTGCGTGGTATCAGGATCGCTGTCGGGGGTGGCTGTTCTCAATCCGGGGACTGGTGGCTTAGCCTTGATGGCCATGACCCCGACGCGTAATGGTGCATGGGTAGCCTCTGCGATGTAGGTTTACGGAGGGGAGGGGCGTAATAGCCCCATCAAAATGATGTCTGTCCATTGTCCGCGGATATAAACAGCCTGACGTAATATTCCCTCGCGAACAAAGCCCAACTTGTCATAAATATGCAAAGCGGGTGTATTCGTAGCAAAGACAGAGATTGTAATACGGCGCAGATTAAGGTGCAGCCAGCAGTACTCGATAGCTAGCAGCAAGGCTTCTTGACCTAAACCTTGTCCGCGCTGGGTTGAGTCCCCGATGCGTATGCCTAGCATCACCGAGCGATTAACGGCATCAATATTCCAGAGTTGTACATAGCCTGAGATCAAGGGGTCGTTAATCTTGCGTATGGCGAAAAAAACCCGTGCAGGATCAGGGTTGGATGCGAACCAAAAAGACTCCTGATGTTTCCATAGCGGAGGGCGATAAGGCTCATTCAGCAGGGCAGCTTCGCTATCATCAGCCCACAGAAAAAGCGCGTTAAAGTCCTGGGGAAATACGGGCCCTAAGATTACCAGTTTGCCCTGCATCATGCCGAGTAGTCCTTTACCATATGGATTCATCCATGAACGATTAAAGGCAAGGTCGCGTTGACACAGGAAAAAAGTTTAAACAACGACATGATGTTTAGCGGCAGGTTGATCTCCGTTAGCCTTGACGTTCAAGACATCCAGGACGCTGTCCAAGGTGTGCGAAATCATGGCGGCGTTGCGTATCATAGACATTTTAGGCCAGGTATGGCGCCTGCCAGCCTGGATCATGGCCTCCACTTCACCAGGACGAAACTCAAATAAGGCGTTACGCCAACGAAAATCATGGCGCCCTATGAGGATGTTGATGTCACCCAGATAACTCTGGCCCAACATGGCCACCAGATAGGCTAACTGAGCCGCCAGAGCCTTACCCTTTGCCCCGCGAGTGACCAGAATACGTTCGATAGCTGTCAGAACTTCCTTGGTGACGCGTACGCTGGATTCCGAAACTACATTAAATAGGCCTCGATTTTGTCGCGATTTGACGTCTTCTATGAAGGGCACCACCATCGGGTTGATTAAACTCACGATAAAGTGATTGACGCCATAGAGCCGCGCCATACGTTTGGCAGGAAGATCATTGGACAAGGAGCCATCGACCCAGCGCCTGGTCTCTAGATAGGGCCGTGGTTTGCCGTCAAAGCCACGCGCGAAAAGGCGCTCCGAAGCCATCAGGCCAGGAATACCCATGGAGGCCGAAATGGCTGATCTGACGTAGACATTGGGTGAAGTGATGGCGTTCATCAACCGTGATGACTGATGCCGTTCAGCCGGAGATATGGAGATATTGATGTAACGACCGGTCTTCTCGAAGGCTTCCTGAAAGGTGATGTCACGAGGAATAATTTCATCCAGAAGATTTTCTCGGGCTACTTTGGCCGTTTGCGCATCCACCTTGCCACGGAACACATCCAGCATGCGTGTCCGTAAGGGTTCCTGGTAACGTTTCTTGATAAAATAGCCGTCGCGAAGTTCGTCATCACTCAGTGTACCCAGCTGAGCTGCCACAATAGCTCCAGCACTGGCCCCTGAAATGACATTGGGCAGCAGATCATGATCAATGAGTTCCTGCACTACCCCATGGTGAAAGTATACCAGGCCGGCACCTCCACTAAGCAGCAGGGCTGAGCGGCCATAACAATGACTGGCCCGTCGAAAGAAATCAGCTTTTTCAGTAGGTGTTATTTCAGATTCAGGGCATTGGTGTATATAGCGCAAGGATTTTGCAATGGTGGTTACATAATCTTCAATCAGGTATTTGGTGCCGCATTGTGCCTGCGTATAAAGCACAGGTTTGCCCATGCCACCCATATTGCCATGCACACCTTCATTCAGGGCATAGAGCAGTTCTGAAGAAGCACCATGTTGTAAGGCATGTTGCAGTTTTTCAAGACGGTTGCTGATTTCCTGGTAGTCATACAGGGAGCTTTTCAAAGTCGAACGCCATGTTTCTGCCCCCGAGAGTTGATCATGCTGCCGGGCGAGTTCCAGCCAATCAGCGTAAGAGGTTGCCTCCGCCATACAGAATTCTAATTCGGTCAAACTTGGTGGCGGTGAAATCAAGGCAGCAGCCGTCATAAGAGCCTCACGTAGTAAGCAAGTGAAATACGCCCCTGTACTTTAGGACAAAACTTTGGCAAACCAAGGCCAATAAGATCTTCATCCTATGGGCCCAGGTGCAAGAGGTCAACCCAATATTGGCCAGCGACGTTGCTGCGCCAAACGATCTATACCAGCTTGTATGCTGCGTTCAACCTCATCGAAGATACTTTTGACATAGTCTTTGTCATGCTCTCTTCGTGGGTCCACCTCAATGGCCGGCAGAAACTCATTGGTAATTTTACTGGGAAGCGGAATATGGCTGGGTAAAATTTCAGGCCAGATGCCAAAGGGAAGTCCCGCCACCACAGGGACCATTTTACTACGCAGGAGCCGGCGCAGCTGAAGTTTATCAGCCAACCAGCGTCCTTCGGACAGTACAAATACCGTTTCAGATCCACCCACAGTCGCGACGGGAACGATGGGTACGCCGGAACGAATAGCCTGGCGTACAAACCCTAGACGGTTATCGAGCGTGACTTCATGACGTTTTTTCCAGGAGCGCATGGAGTCCACTTCTCCCCCTGGCCAGATAACCACGCAGTGACCTGCTTGCAAGCAGGCTGAGACGGATTCTCGCGAAGAAGGTACGACCCCTACTTTTCGAAACAGATCACCCAGGCCAGGCATGGCCATCAGCACATCGTGAGCGGTGCCATGCAGGATGCGCTTGCCTTTGAAGCGAAACCACCAGTCATTCATCAACATCCAGGCATCCATGGTCAGCCAGGTGCCAGCATGCACGCCGATGATCATACAGGCGCCCTCCGGGATATGTTCCCAGCCAGTCGTAGTGACCCGGAAGTACTTGGTGAGTAGAAACTCCCAGAAGGGTTCGGACTGAGCCATAAAATCGACATCCTGGCCAGCCACCGACCAACCACGCATCGCTCGTTTATTGATATAACGGCTTAACCAGGAGGGTGATTTTTTGCTATGTAAACTAGACTGACTATGAGTAGCGGGCGCTATGACCGCACTGGGCGGCAAGGGTGTTTTTAGATCATCCATGATATCTCCTATAAGGCTTGATACTAGCCATGATGGTGCCCATGATTAATAGCTTTTAGCTGACAGGACGGCTTGTCCCCGCTACAAGTTGGTAGATAATAAGCCTCATGAAGGCCGTGTTCATACCTGATACAGCAGGTTTCAGATAAGAGGCTGTACTATACAGTACAAGTGTTCACTCAGACAGTGGTCATAAAAATTTCATCAATTCCTCAGCAAGCCATGACTCACCGATGAGCGGGGAGGCAGATGTAGGTCGATGACTTGCGGTACACACTCCATGGGAGCTAGGATCTGGAGTACGAATTAAAGAGAAAAATGTATGGACAGCAGTATGGCTCACCCCATGGTATCGGGTGTCAGTTCAGTCGGATTTATGCCGCACGGCTTTTGTTTTTTATGGAATCCCGCCTTATTGTGGACCTTCGTACTCTCGGAAGGTGTCATTGCGTTGTCTTATTTTTCCATCCCCATCAGCCTGATATATTTTATCAGTCGTCGTAAGGACATCAGTTTTGGCGGTATATTTCTTCTGTTTTCCTACTTTATTTTATTTTGTGGTCTGACGCATGTGATGGATGCCTGGGTGATCTGGCATCCCAACTATTGGTTGCAGGCATTGACCAATGTTATCACCGCTGTATTTTCAGTAACGACGGCGGTATCCCTTTGGCTGGTCATTCCCAAAGCGATGAAAATTCCTAATGCTCAGGAGTTAGAAGAGGCTATTAACCAACTGCAGGATGCTCTGATTGAACTTAAAGTGACTCAAGGCAGGCTGATCGAGTCGGAGAAGTTGTCAGCGCTAGGTGCTTTGGTGGCGGGAGTAGCCCATGAACTGAATACTCCGATGGGTAATGCTTTAACCTCTGCAACGACGTTAAAGGATGCCAATCATATGTTTGCGAAACAAAGTATTCAGGGCGTACGTCGAGCTGACTTAGACGCGCTTCTCAGATTACATCATGAGGGTACGGATATCTTGCTGCGTAATCTGCACAAAGCTATCGCTATGATTTCAAGTTTCAAAGAATTATCGATAGATCGATTCATGGGACAACGTACAAGGTTTAGCCTGCAGCAGGTTGTTGATGATGCCTTGGTCATGTTCCAAGTTCGTTATTCGAATCGAACATACAGCATTGATATGGATATAGAGTCGACTTTAGTGCTGGAAAGTTACCCCGCTGCTTTGGCGCGCGTGATCAGTAATCTCCTGGATTATACCTTGGCACGGCAAAGCGTAAATGAGAGCACTCATCGTATTACCATTAAAGCTAGTCGGCAGGGTGCTGAGTGGATATATCTGATCTTTTCAGATCCCGCATGTAATACCGATGCAGACCATGTTAAGCATTTATTTGAGCCTTTTTATACCCTCAAGCTAGGTGATCAAGAAGTGGGGTTGGGGTTGCATATCTGTTATAACTTGGTGACGGGTCCGCTGGGAGGGTCCATACATGTTAGTTCTGAGGGCAATGAAGGCACGCATTTTCACCTGAAATTGCCACGCAGGGCGCCTGATACGACTATTCAGCGTACTTTTCAAGCAGGAACAGGTATTCCAGATGCTGGCCTGTTTTAGCTTGTGTCCATGCTTGCGTCCAGTGCATATGACTCATGACATGTCGTTTATGGTCCAGAGTCATCACCTTCAGAATTTTGCCAGCTTGGGCCAGCTGCTCACTCAGCTCGTCCCAGGTGGCACGACCACCTGAGCTATAGGACAGTAGAATATAGCGCGCTTGGGTTTCCTGGATCAGCCTGGTCAATGCTTGCAAGGCTAGTGAACGGCCCGACGCATCCAGGCGAAAGTCTTCAAACGGTGAGCCAGCTACCTGATCGCGACTGTCCTCACGGCGATTGGCCTTACCGAAGACAGCAGGCTGGTCATGCAGAACTAACGTGGTCCAAAGATGATAATAAGCGCTGTAGCGTACCCGACTTGGTGGCATTTTTTCATTATTGGATCCGTAGGGCGGATCAAAATAAGCCAGATCAAAGCGCTGATTCTGCAGGGTAGCAAAGATGTCCTCACGCACAACGGAATGTTGACCTGCAGAGGCGTAGAGTCTGGGTATACGCAAGCTAAGATCGCGGTAAGAGCGGGTTGACCATCCCGCCAGATAGGAAACAAAATGCCCCAAGGTATTGTCGATGCTATCCAAAGCCAGCATCAGACTGGTCAGAATCACAGCGCGTTCAAGGTGGCTCAGTGAAAGTCGATCTATCTCATCGCGTATGGCATCCAGCTTCCGCGTGTTCTTCCGCTGAAAAGGGCGTTTAACGGAATCACCCACATCACCACCATAATGCTCCGTAAACCAGCCGTCATAGCCAGGGAGGGTATTCAAATGCTGTAATATGGGAAGGTAGTGTTCAGCAGGATGGGTATTGAGCAGGTAACACTGGCCCAGGATCTCAGACCATGCTGAGCGGTCGGAAGCGATGGTATCAAAGCCCATTTGCGAGAACAGCTGACTGACCCGTGTAGTTCCGCTGAAACCATCCAGCACGCGCGAGACTTCAAGCCCTGAGACCATCTGAGCAATGTAGGGCAATAGCTTGCGCTTGGAGCCAGCATACTTGATGCCTTCAGTCTCGGGGATTTGGCTGGGTAACATGAAAACTACGCCGATTAGAAAACTGCATTCAATACGTGGATCGTCAGGAAATCAACTTCATGACTTTAGCATCAAGACTGCCCGAGCTACCAGATCCCTGCATGATTTTGCAAGGCTGGCCCCCTAAGTCATGGGGAAGGGTCAATGTTTTTATTGCGATAGGCTTGTTTACATGCGTACATGGCAGCATCAGCGTCGGCCAGCAAGACCGCTGTAGAAGTATGGCGGCTACGGTCATATTCGATATGGCCAACACTAAATCGGATGTCATAACCTCGCTGAGCACCTCGGTTGATTCTATCTATCCACTCATGCATTCTTGAGATAATCAGGGAAGCTCGCTGTTGATCCGCATCCGTCAACAGGACGACAAACTCATCGCCACCTATCCGGCTGATGACATCGCTACCTCTAAAAAGAGTAAGCAGCGTATCGGCAAAGACTTTGAGAACATGGTCGCCCTCGTGATGCCCAAAATTATCATTGATTTTTTTAAAGTCATTAAGATCAAAAAATAGCAGCGTCGCAGGTTTTCCCAAGCGCTCACAGGTTCTGATAGCCTGAAGGGAAAGCATTTCAAAACCACGTCGGTTAGAAAGCGAGGTTAACTCATCGGTGAGAGCCAGCTGCGTGGAGGCAAGCTCCATTTCAGCCATCTTGGCCAGATCCCTGAGCAGTTGGTAGTCCAAATCTTCAAAAACACGCCCTTTGTCATCAATTAGGCACAAGGTTCCTAGTTTCATGTCACCCACTTTCAGCGGACAACCGGCATAGAAGCGTATATGAGGAGGACCTAACACCAGCGGGTTATCCGAGAATCGATCATCGAGTAAGGCGTTCTCTATCAGCAGGACATCATCTTCCAGAATGGCGTGTCCACAAAAAGATATCTCTCGTGCGGTTTCAGTTACTTCAAGGCCAATTCTGGATTTGAACCATTGACGATTGGAATCAATCAATGAAACCAGGGCGATAGGGACATTAAACATACGCTGTGCCATACGCGTCAGCCGATCAAATCGTTCCTCAGGTGCAGTATCCAATACACAGAGTCCACGCAGCATGTTGAGACGCTGGTCTTCATCAGCGGGAGTCTGGGGGGCACGCATAGGATGATTCCTCCTTGATTCAGGTATGGCATCTGACGTATCAATATCATCATACTAGACAAACGCACTCATAAATCCAGATATTGACGCACACCAGAGGTTAAAAACGGTGAGTACTTATCAGTTTGTGCGTAAAACCCCGCCATTCATGGCGAGGATATAAGCATGCCGTTGACTGCTTGTTTTGAGCTGCCTATAATAATGGGGTATCCCTTTAGCTCCAAAGATAGCGTAATATCTGGATGGAAAGCCCCAAGC
>JAJZHP010000167.1 GCA_021804355.1 Pseudomonadota bacterium
CCTGCGCAAATCAGTGACATCCCGGGCTGGCTGAGCATCAATATTATGCAGTACCGTCATGGAGGGCATCCTCAAAGTGACCTTAGACAAAGCCTGTTCCAAACCATCAGCGGCCGGCCTCATCAAGCGACTGTGAGCCGGCACACTGACAGGCAAAGCCAGGACACGCTTGGCACCCTGTGACTTGCAAGCAGCCATGGCAACCTCAACGGCTGCACGATGGCCTGCAATCACCACCTGTCCAGGCATGTTAAAATTTACGGCCTGAACGCTACCTAATTCAACATTTACGGATGAGCAAGCCTGTATAACAACCTCATCCTCCAACCCAAGTACAGCAGCCATCAAGCCTTCGCCCTGAGGAACCGCTGCCTGCATGAGACGCCCACGTTCAGCGACCAGGACCACGGCTTCCTCCAACTCCAGGCTGCCCGCGCATACCAAGGCCGAGTACTCTCCCAAACTGTGTCCTGCCAATAGCGTAGGTGGTTTGCCTCCGCGCTCGCACCAAAGCCTGTATAAGGCAACGCTGCAAGCGAGAAGTGCAGGCTGGGTAAACCGGGTTTCATTCAAGGTATGCTCAGGCCCTTCCATAATCAGACGGATCAGGTCGATATTCAAGGCTGAAGAGGCTCGTTGCAAAACTGCATCAAATACGGGTTCAGCCCTATAGCAGGACAACATGCCTACCTGCTGCGAACCCTGGCCTGGAAATACAAACGCACCTGCCATGACATCAGTTCCTTGTCGTAGATATGACCAACCGCTTTGCAATTAATTCAGGCATATTGATGGCTGCTTCACGCAGGGCTACCCGCAAGGCATTGACAAAGGCAATGCGCTCAGCCCCACCGTGGCTCTTGACGACAATACCTGTCAGCCCCACCAGACTAGCGCCATTATAGTGAGAAGGATCCATCTGCTTTTTTAAGCCTAGCCAGATCGGCAAGGCCATAGCTCCTAAAAATCGACGCATCCAGCTACTCTGAATTTCTTCACGTATACGTTGTGCAAACATACGCGCTACGCCTTCGGAAAACTTAAGCGCGACATTACCCACAAAACCATCACAGACAACCACATCAGCCTGTCCCAAAAACACTCGGTCACCCTCGATATACCCCATATAATTGAGGCCAGAGGCTTGCAGTAGCTGGTTGGTTTTTTTAATTAAATCATTACCTTTAATATCTTCCTCCCCGATATTGAGCAGCCCCACCCGAGGCCGAGCTATTCCATCAAGGCATTCAGCAGCTATGCTCCCCATATAAGCAAACTGGAGCAAATTCTCAGGAGAGGAATCTACGTTGGCACCTAAATCCAGCATATGACAATGCCCCGTCTGCGTAGGGATAGCCGTCAATATTGCTGGACGATCAATGAGCGCATGAGTTTTCAGGACAAAGCGACTAACAGCCATCAGCGCGCCCGTATTACCGGCGCTAACTGCAGCATGAGCCTGGCCATCGCGCACCAGCTCTATCGCTAAACGCATGGAGGAGCGTTTCTTTTGACGAAGGGCTACGGCCACGGAGTCTTCAGAGAGGATTACTTCCTCCGTATGGACTATGGAAACACGCTGATCTTTGCGCCATGAAGCGGGTAGATACTTGCGAATCTCTTCTTCCTGGCCCACCAGAATGACACTAGCGTCTTCCGTATCACGTAGCAGGTCGATAACCGCAGGCACTGTGACGCGGGGACCGTGATCCCCGCCCATAGCATCAACCGCCAGGGTAACAGCCGACACGTCGGCCTATTCGTCGTCTTGCGCCACCGTGAACAACTGGCGTCCACGATAAAATCCATCTTTAGTCACATGATGACGACGATGCACTTCACCTGTTTCCTTATCTACGCTCAGTGCTGGGCCGCTCAAAGCGTCATGGGCACGACGCATATCACGACGTGAACGAGTCTTTCGGTTTTGTTGTACTGCCATGGTCTTTCACTCCCGGGACTTAAGCCCCATTTTCAATCACGCTTACCTGCCAGCAAATCTGCCAAGGCAGCAAAAGGTTTTCTCGTTTCCTGGCCTAGCTCTCCCTCAGGAGTTATCGGCTTATCGACAGCTACATCCTCTTCAAACTCAAGCATATCGACACATCGGTCATGCCGTCCCACCATAGGAAGACACAACAACAGCTCATCTTCTACCACCTGAGTCAAATCAAGCTGCCCCTCTTCGTCCAGGAAAACATAGTCATCACTGTCCAACAAGCGCTCGACTTCACTCTCATCTGCCAAGAGATGCAAACTCAGAACTTCATCAATTTCCCACGCCATCGGCCCTAAACATCGCTGACAGATCAGCACAGGACTCGCCTTTAGCGTCAACTGCAACCAGGGATGCCGCCTGGGGTCTCGCGAAAAACTCGCTTTTAGGCTAAGCACACCGGTTTTCTCTCCTAACAAAGCAGAAAGGCGAGCAAAACCGGCCAGAGGAACATCCTGCTCCAGCTGCATACCGCGATCAGCCCATCGATGAGCATCTACTTTGTTGGGAAGCGATGAGGTTGACATAGGCGCGCAATGATAGGCGTCTGCCATTCACTTGTCAAAGCGAATTACCAAGAAAACATTTAAGAACCAAAATCACTCATGCGAACCAGAAACTCAGCATCCGCAATGACTTCCAACTCCACCTGGTTGCGCCCCATACGCTTGGCCCGATACAACCCTGTATCTGCACACTCGAACAATCGTCTGGCTGAAATTTCCTCGCTAGGCACATGGCAGGCTACGCCTATGGAGACGGTAACACTCTGCCCTACCGCAGCTCGTGGGTGATAAATTGCCAAGGACTCCACCGCCTCACATAATCGACGAGCTTCGACGAGCAGATCCTCGATCGCCGCATTAGGCCAGACCACCACAAACTCTTCACCACCGAAACGCGCAACAATATCTCCAGGGCGACGCGCCGCTGTCGCTATTACGGCTGCCACATGCTTTAAACAATGATCTCCTGCCACATGACCACAGCTATCGTTATATTGTTTGAAAGCATCAACGTCAATGACCATAACACCCAAGGGCTGCTGAGCCCTATACGCCCGTCGCCACTCCGCATCATAACGATCTTCAAAACTTCGACGGTTATCCAAGCCCGTTAAAGCATCGTGTAGCGATAAATCGGCCAGGCGTACATTGGCTTCTTCTAAATAAGCCTTTTGCCGACGAAGCTCCCTCATCTGGCTGTAGGCTACACGGCTGCCTTTTTCAAGAAAATAAGAGGCTGCACCCAACATGATCGCAGCTGTTATTAACGCCATATTTTCTATCAGCAAGACCCAGAAAGATCGTTGCCAGTGCACAACCGCCACACCGTTATGCAGC
>JAJZHP010000168.1 GCA_021804355.1 Pseudomonadota bacterium
TAGTTACGGTGATGTGGCTCTTAATCCTGGAGGAAGACTCTGGTCTTCCTCCGCTTTAGATCATTTTATTGATTTTGATGAAATTTCTGGGATTTTGACTTGTGAGGCCGGGGTTTCATTGCGTGACATCCAGCGCCTCATGGTGCCGCGCGGCTGGATGCTCCCGGTCACTCCCGGCACCCAATATGTTACGGTCGGGGGTGCTATCGCTAACGATGTTCATGGAAAAAATCACCATGTTCATGGAACTTTTGGTCATCACGTGCGAGCTTTACGCCTGCTGCGTACTGATGGTACCGTGATGGATATCGATTATTCATCGGCTGACTGGCTTAAAGCCACGATTGGTGGTTTAGGTTTAACGGGTATTATTCTCACGGCTCAGCTTCAGCTGATGCGAGTGCCATCTCCGTGGCTCCTAAGTGAAACGCTACCCTTTTATGATCTACCTACCTTTCTGGATCTAACGCAGGCCTCAGAATCAGGCTGGGATTACAATGTTGCTTGGATTGATTGTGCTCGTCGAGGCTCACCTCGGGGTCTCTTCATGCGAGCTCAACACACTGTTCATGTAGCAGGCACATGGACTGAATCATCACAAAATATGCCTTTTACGCCCCCCTTTTCTTTGGTCAACAGGATCAGCCTGCATGCTTTTAATACCGTGTATTTTCATGCGCATGCACATTCCTCCAAAGCCTCCACCGTACACTACCAACCCTTCTTTTATCCCTTGGATCGTATTCAACACTGGAACCGTATGTATGGCCCTCAGGGCTTTTATCAGTATCAATGTGTTGTCCCCCTGGAGGCTATTTCTACGATTCAAGACATGTTGGAAACTATCGCTAGCTCTTCCGAGGGATCTTTTTTAGCGGTACTTAAATCTTTTGGCTCTCGACCCTCGTTAGGTATGCTGAGTTTTGTACGCCCTGGTATTACCCTGGCACTTGATTTTCCTAATCGTGGGCGTGCTACGCTTTCGCTGTTCGAGAAGTTAGATGACTTGCTCCGTCATGCAGGGGGGGCACTTTACATGGCTAAAGATGCACGTATGCCGCAAGATTTATTTCGTGCTGGGTATCCATCCTGGCCGAGTTTTCAGCGATTCCGCGATCCGGGTATTAGTTCCTCGCTTTCACGGCGCCTTATGGAATGGTAAGTATGGACAAGTCCCCTACCCTGACTCATGCCGTTATTAGTGGTGCCACATCAGGCATCATCACTGAAGTGTTGAGAATTAGGCTGGAACGCAGCCCCATGCGCCTCAGTTTGATCGGACGTGATCCTGGGCGATTAAAGGTTGTAGCCTCTGATTTGCAGGTTCGTAGCCCTGCTTCACAGATAAGTACTTATGTTGTAGATTTTCTGGACGCAGCGTCTGTGTCCAAACTTATTATCAAGATTGCAGATCTTCAGCCTATCGATATGGCGATGGTGGCTCAGGGACAACTACCTAACCAGGCAACGTGTGAAACTGATCTTGTTGCCTGTGAAGCCGCCATCTCCCTCAATGCAACGTCAGCAGCCCTGTTTGCCATGGCATTTGCGCAGATCATGGACCAGCAAGGCTATGGCCAACTGGTTATTTTAGGCTCAGTTGCGGGTGACCGGGGCCGACAATCTAATTATGTATATGGTGCTACCAAAGCCATGCTTGCCAAGCTGGCTCAGGGTCTGCAACATCGTTTCGCAGGTTCACCCATACACATTCTTCTTATCAAACCTGGCCCCACGGATACGGCCATGACAGCGGATTTTAAATCTCAAGGCATGAAGCTTGCTTCCGCACACGATGTAGCTCGTGGTATTTTGAAAGCTATGGATCATAAGAAGCCGGTAGCCTACGTACCAGGACATTGGGCGATCATAATGCTTATCATTGTCCACATACCGCGATGGATATTTAACAAAATCCGTATCTGACCCGGTTCTCGTGGCTCAAATCCACCACTTGTTGGCCCAGACTGACCTTGGTTTTATGTACTGAACACTACACCATTACATCATTCAATGTGACATCATGAGGTGAGTAATGGAAGTTATCAATGCTGCGGTCAGCGCCAAACCAGCTCGGCAAGCGTTAGGAGCTACCGCTAACATTCCGCCACGCCGCTTGGATTTTGAATTTTCTCCGTCTTCAGCACGTTACTATTTCCAAAACAGCTCGTTTAAAAGCACGTTCTTGACTGCCCTGTCATCCTTATTTCCCCATGGCGAATCTTTTTTTGTGCAAGCTGTTCGTAACTATCGCGATCAAATTTCTGATCCCTTGCTAAAAGCGCAGATTGCCGGATTTATAGGTCAGGAGGCCATGCACTCCAAAGAACATATTGCCTTTAACCAGATGGCCACGCTGCAAGGTTATCCTGTCGATGCTCTAGACCACGATGTCGGTGTTTTACTCAAGTATGCACAAAAAATTGCTCCCGAAGTCATGCAACTCGCGGCCACAGTCTGTTTAGAGCATTACACAGCCATTATCGCTGAAATGTTACTGACGGATTCTGAGGTACAACAATCATTTTCCGATGAAGTACGTCCTTTATGGTTATGGCATGCTCTGGAAGAAAATGAGCATAAAAGCGTAGCCTTCGACGTTTTTCAACAAGTATCTGGAAGCTATGCTGTACGTGCAGGAACCATGATTCCAACCACGATCATATTCTTTGCTGTGGCACTCTGGTTCCATGCCCGTCTGCTCGCTGCTGATGGGCAACTGCTCAATATTAGACAAAACTGGCAGGGTTTAAAGTATTTCTGGGGGGGAAAAACAGGGGTATTTTCGCGCCTATTGCCCAAGTACCTGGATTTCTTTAAACCCAGATTTCATCCTAGCCAGCATGATACTGATGCCCTATTAAACGATTGGCGCGAACGTCTTTTTGGCATAAACGGTCTGTTAGCCGCTCAACTTAAGCAACCTGGTCAGCGCAAAAAGCACTAAGGGCTAGTCAGCTCGTGTTGTCCTTAGATTGCTCAACGTCATAAAGGAATAAATCCTATGAATGCTACCGTATCCTCGGCTGTAGTTCCCACTATCCTTGATGTTGCTATTGTAGGCGCAGGTTTTGGTGGTCTCTGTATGGCTATACAGCTCAAAGAAGCAGGGATCAATAACTTTATCAGTTTGTGCGTAAAACCCCGCCATTCATGGCGAGGATATAAGCATGTCGTTGACTGCTTGTTTTGAGCTGCCTATAATAACAGCATCAAGAGGATTGATACGTTGGCAACCAAGACCCTAAAAGTTCGAGTGCGTGACAAACACGCTAAGGTTCTCGGCAACTGCTCCATGCGTTGCTCTACCTCCTGCATCCATGCAGTCGTTGCAGCAC
>JAJZHP010000169.1 GCA_021804355.1 Pseudomonadota bacterium
GTTTAGGCCAGGGTATTGCGACCATCATCGAACGGGTCTGATCCACTTGTAATATCCGGGCAAAGGCGTAAGGCGCTCTGCCCGGAGCAAGAAGATAAGCCGCGGCCACAAGCTGCGGTTTTTTTATGTGAGCTTGATATGGTTCAGATTTAATCCTGATGGGGTATCTGTTTAAGAACGCCGGGGGGGGGGCAGCAACTTCAGGTGTCAGCCAGCAGATAGCGCTTTACCAAGTGTGAAATTTCCTGCTGCATCACATACCTTTCAGTCAGGCTCAATCTCAGCGCTTGGTGTATCAGCGTATCCACAGTGGGTAATAGTATACGGCAGGCTAAGGCTATGTCACTGGGGAGAAGCACCTTGCGGTGAGGTTCTAGTAGTGAGATAAGCAGGGTCTGCACAGTTTTATTCGCATGGTCATCTTCTACCAAAATGTGTTCGGGGACTTCGTTCTCAAGAGCTTGATGCAATGCAGAGTCTTCTTCATGGGCCTTCATGATGGCAGCTATCAGTTCATCAATCTGAATACGCAGGTTATTGCTTCGAGGCGCCATAGCGAGCAGGGTAGTTTGCATGGTCTCGGCGTGGCGTCGCCGTAGCGCGACGAGCAAGGCTTGCTTGTTGGGAAAGTACTGGTACAGAGAACCGATGCTAACCCCTGCCTTTTCAGCAACCCGATTGGTGGTGACGCCCACATATCCCTGGTGTACCAGAATATGAGCAGTAGCCTCTAACAGGGCATTAACGGTCGATTGCGACCTTAGCTGATGCGGTATTTTTCTGGGCTGCGAAGTCATTTCGTGAGTAGTTATCAATGCGAGTACATAATATGTGAGTAATTGCTCATAATAGAGCCCATTTCATAAAAGGGCTATAGCTTTATGCAAACTCGATCCACTGAACCCCTGGTCCAGAAGGTTTACGCGCTAGGCTTAACCTATGCTGATCATGCTAGAGAGACGCATCAGCTCAATCAGGGTACTGGGGTATTTCTTAAGGCTTGCTCATCCGAAGTAGCCCCTGAGCGTTTTGTTATGCCTACATCAGTGCAAATGATGGATGCGTTGCAACAGCTGGATCCGGAGTTGGCTGCATGGTTAGGTCGGTATGGTTTTAAGCTGCCGGTCTTGTTGGATTATGAAGTGGAATTAGGTATGCGGTTACTTGAGAACTGTACCCTTGAGGACATCAATAATCAGCATGAGCCGGTACCGATAGCCTACTTTATAGCTAATGATCTAACGGCACGAGGTCTACAGATATGTGGCCACAAGATGGCGAACCCTCTGTCTTATTGGTCAGCAGCCAAGAGTATGTCGGGCATGCTGCCGATGGGTGATCTGGAACTGGAAGGATCATCAAGGATGTGGCCAGATATTAATTTGACCACGCGCATCAATGGACAGTTGCGACAAAACGCAAGGACCTCGCAGTTAATCTATAGTCCTTCCCAAGTATTGAGTCAGGTGATGCGCCAGCTTCCGGAACAGCGCCTGCATCGAGGTGACCTTATTTTAACGGGAACTCCGGCAGGTGTGGCTATGCAGATAACACCTTGGCAATACCGCTTAGGACAGGCATTGCCACGACGCTGGGCAATCTTGCTCGCGTTGAAGAAAGCGCTCCGTAATCCGAAATTTCTGCAATCGGGTGATAGGCTTGAGTTTGCTGGCGGAAAACTTGGCCGAGTTTCCTTACTGATTGAAGCCGCTCATGAGACCTCTACCTATGAATAGACCAGCCGCTGTACTTATTCCTCTTCCTGCTTGCGACTTTGATCCTACGGAGGTGGCGATCACCTGGATGGTATTGCGCGAACAGGGTTATGCCGTGGCATTTGTCACCGACAGCGGGCAGCGCTCCCATGCCGATCCGGTCATGCTGAGCGGTCGTGGACTGGATCCTTGGGCTGCACTTCCCTGGTTACGACAACTGCCTCCCCTGCTGGGGCTGTTGTTACGCGCTAGACGAGACGCTGTAGCTGCCTACCAACTTCTGGAGCAGGATGAGGCTTTCCTTAAGCCGCTGCGTTTTGAACAGCTATCTACTCAGGATTTTCAGGGGCTGATGCTGCCCGGTGGGCATGCACCGGGTATGCGTTCCTTTCTAGAAAATCCACGCCTGCATCAATTAGTTGCCGATTTTTTTGACATCCGCGATGAAAGAGGACGGCATAAGCCTGTGGCCGCCATTTGTCATGGGGTCGTGTTGGCTGCGCGATCTATGTCGGCAATCACAGGAAAGTCTGTGCTATACGGTCGGAGAACCACAGCGCTGCCTTGGGCGATGGAACGTTCGGCTTGGCAACTTACCCGTTTTTGGGGGAGATTCTGGGATCCTGACTATTACCGCACCTATGTAGAATGCCCTGGTGAGCCGGAGGGCTATCGCAGTGTGGAGTTGGAAGTCAGGCGTGCGTTAGCTGATGAGCAGGATTTTGTGGATGTTCCCCTGCGGACGCCTGGGTATTGGCTTAAGACGTCTGGTTTGTTTCGGGATGGCCCTGGGAAGTCAAACCGGGCCTGGGTGGTCCAGGATGGTGATTATCTATCGGCACGTTGGCCGGGTGATGTGTATACCTTTGCCACGAGCTTTGCCAAGATGCTGGCCGTATGGAAAGATAAGTGATGATGCGGCTCACTACGGGCGAATGGAAACTAAGGTGAAACAGCCCCTGATCATGTTTACAGACAGGTCTTGATCATCAATCCATACGAACAATCTCGGATCGTATGGCAGCTATCGGAATAGCTGCAAGTTAGGCAGGAACATTGGAAAATTCTGGTTATCTCAAACGAGCCATTGAAAACAGAGGATTTAAAGCCATCCTTTTTCTGCCAGAGAAGTGGCATCTTTGCCTCCAATGACCACATGATCAAGCACCCTGACATCGATGAGACTCAGGGCTTGCTGGATGATACGGGTGATTTGTCGATCGGCCGTAGAGGGCTCGGCAACCCCAGAGGGGTGGTTGTGAGCCAGGACAACCGCAGCAGCATTATGTTGTAAGGCTAGTCGTACGATTTCACGGGGGTGGACACTGGCATTATCGATGGTCCCGAAAAACATCTCTTTACCTGCGATGATGCGATGCTGACTGTCGAGAAAGAGACAGGCAAAAACTTCCTGTTGTCGATGGCGCAGCCAGGTTGTGAGGTACTGTCGGGTAGCTGTAGGGTTTGACAGTACCCCTAGACGCTGTACGTCCTCACCTAGTTGTCGTCTACCGAGTTCAATGGCTGCTTGTAATTCAGCATAGC
>JAJZHP010000070.1 GCA_021804355.1 Pseudomonadota bacterium
TTCTTGGCTAAATCAATGCCTACTGTTGTAATCTTCATGATGTCGCCCTCTCTTCGTTGGTGGTTTCAACAACCTCACTTTGGCACACCGATGCCGTTTCGGGGAGAGGGCGACCATACCATTACAAGGGGTTCAGGGGCCCGCGTAAGCGGCAGCCATCGGCTGAGGGAGGGGAGGATGTCAACAATGCATCGTCTGTGGATTTATTTACGATGAAGCCGTTGGCATGCCCGCTGAGGGCATCCCTGCGGGAACACGCTGGGAGGATATTCCTGCCAGTTGGGTTTGCCCTGACTGCGGTATAGGTAAAGAAGACTTTGACATGGTTATATGCTAGGTTGCAAAACAACATCCTGGCGCAGATCTAAGCTGCGCCAGGACTATCTGAATACGGCTACAATCTTAAAAATTCAGTCCAGCATAACATGCTAAAATCTGCGACTAATTTTAGTCCTGTTGTTTCCATCATGTCTGACCAACGACGCCCCTTAGCCTATATTTGGCGCAATATGCGCGCCCTCATGCTGCACTACCGGTTACATCAATCCGACCCCTGGTTAGAGCGCTTCGTGGTATGGAGCGCTGCCGCCCTCAGCGCTCTGATTATTGTCGGCTTTGTTCGGCTAACTGATATCGCTCTACACACCTATGCCCACATCTATCATCACTTTTTTATATTATCGCTGCTCCTGCCCCCAGCAGGGGGTATGTTGATTGCCGCTCTCATGCGCTTAGGTTTTCGGGGTGCTGAAGGTAGTGGCATTCCGCAGGTCATAGCCTGCTTGCGTGAAGATCATCCTGCCCCCGCGGATCGCTTGATCTCATTGCCTGTGGTCGTGGGCAAGATTATTCTGGGCTCAGCGGCGATGGCAGCCGGGTTTTCAACTGGGCGCGAAGGACCCTGTGTCCAAATTGGTGCGGCCATGATGTATTGGATGCGTCGCTGGTTACCCGTTCGCAATCATATCAGTGCCCATGAATTAATATTGGCCGGCGGTGCTGCTGGCATTGCAGCAGCCTTCAATACTCCGTTGGCGGGTATCATCTTCGCGATCGAAGAACTGACCAGAAGGTTTGAGCCACGTACTCAGCGTGTTCTGCTCACGGCCATCGTCATCGCCGGCATGGTATCGATCTCACTGCAGGGTAATTATCTGTATTTTGGTCATTTACATATTCAGCATCTTTCTACAGCGGTGATCATCCCTGTACTCATGGCGGCCTTGGTCTGCGGCATAGCAGGAGGTCTGTTCAGTCGAACTCTGCTCTGGTCTGGCGTCAAAGTACTGCCCGCATTAAATGATCTGCGAAAACAGCATACGGTTCTCTTTGCAGGGCTATGCGGCTTGGCTATCAGTCTGCTCAGTCTACTCAGTCATGGTAGCGTGCAGGGCTCAGGTTACGACGTGACGCATGCCATGCTGATGGAAGGGCATCCCGTGGCTTGGTATTACGCTCCCTTTAAAGTTATGGCAACCGCACTTTCATTCCACAGCGGCGTACCTGGAGGCATTTTTGCTCCTTCTTTAGCGATAGGCGCTGGGATTGGACAAGATCTGCTCCTGATGATGGGGTCACCCTCGACCCATGGGATTATGTATGCTCTAGGTATGGCTGGATTTCTGGCTGCCGTAACACAATCGCCGATCACCTCCACGATCATTGTGATGGAAATGATTGATGGTCATGAACTTGTTATCAGCCTAGTCGCTGTCAGCTTGCTGGCATCGCTCGTATCACGTGGTTTTACACCCTCGCTATATCACCGCTTATCAGAGCGTTATGAGTCGCCAACGGATCAGTAAAATGTTTTCAGATTCTTCAAGGACCGCATGATTTCATGGCTGAGTTCATTAAACTGTCCATGCAGTAACTGCATCGACTGATCAGTATGTCCTTGTTGAAAATACATCACCACCTGAGCTGCCGTCTGATGAAATTGCTGATGCGTCTTGCGCAAACGGGTAAAAGTCATATAACTGCTCAGATAACGATCACCATCGCCGTGATGTATCCACTTGCCGAGATCGCAGCAGTCAGTGCAGCCTATCGCTTTAAGATCCAGGGTAGCTCCTGAATCCTTTTGCAAAGCAGAAAATAAACGGTCGCTCCAATCTTTATGCGCATCGATAGCCTGATCAACATCCAAGCTCTGTCCAGCCAAACTCAAGGACAGTGCTAACTCAGATTTAAAATCTGCATGCTTAGACGGGTAACCTGCTTGTTTCATAGGCAACTTCTTTAGTGTACGCACAGAACCTTACTATCATGCTCGCCACTAAGTGCCATTTTTTCCAATCCCTGTAGCACCAGCATACTGGCCGCTTCCATGCTGGAAACTTCCTGAATGGCCGTAGCCTGATCACCCTGTCGATACGCATGTAGTGCAGCCATTGCAGCTTCATGTACCCTGACATGGGGTGACTCAATATCCCTATATCCAGGCAATTGTGAAAAACATGCCCTACCTTCACCCTCATAATACCATTGTCCTAAGCGGCAGTCCTTGTGAGAGGCCAACTTATTCGTTTCCTCATCCGTCAGTTTTAGCAAGACTTGGTAAACACGAAATTTAAAAATAATATGATCCACTTTAGCCAGTTCACAAAATCCTCGCAGCGCTGAAGCTGCAATGGCTTGTTCCATGTCTGAGGACATGTCCAGCAATTTGTGCATGGTCTGCGATGCTGACTTCCCATCCTGACTGTAGGAGGAGGCCTGGACCGAGAGTTCATTCATACGGGTTCGACTAAGATCACTATCATCACGAATCTGTTGTACTAACCCTGATATATTGGTCGTAGCCTGAGCTGTTCTTTTGGCCAGATTTCTGACTTCATCAGCAACTACCGCAAAACCTCTACCCTGCTCTCCGGCGCGAGCAGCTTCGATGGCTGCATTGAGCGCCAGCAGATTGGTCTGATCGGCAATATCTTTAATCATTTGTAAAATATCGCCTACCTGATGCGCACGATGGTCAAGTTTGTCGACCGTCATGGCGGTATCACGTGAAGAATCCGCCAAGTGAGCAAGGTTATCCGCAATCTGGTCAATCACTTTACGACTCTCGGCTGAAAGCTGCTGGCCCGAGACGGCATGTTCCTTTTCCTTGCGCATGGTGCCAGCCAATATGGCCAACGATTTCTGGGTTTCTATCATGGACTCAGAAAATCTTGATAAATTAGATAACAAATCGGCGGTACCCTGGGCATGGGCTTCGCCTAGGGATGTCTGTGACTGCGACAGGGTCAAAGCCTGGCTTGCCGTATTCAGAGCTTTTTGCAATTGCAGGTTTTCTTCTTTGAGCTTGATGATCTCCTGATCTCGAATACGCACATCATTTTTCCAGAACACAAATAAGCCCTCACCCTAAGTTTAATGCGGAACATCAACCAAACGCCGTCCGACTAAACCCAGTATAGCCTGCAATAACACATGCGGCGTGGGAGGACACCCTTCTACATAAGCATCCACCGGCAAAATATCCCAAATGCCACCCTGGCAAGCATAGTTGCTGCCAAAAACACCGCCATTCCGCGTACATTGCCCAACAGCCAGCACCAGTCTGGGTTCAGGCATAGCCTCATAGGTGCGACGGAGTGCGGTCATCATCGCGCGACTTATGGGACCGGTCACCATCAAAAGATCGGCATGGCGAGGGCTGGCGACCCAGCGTATTCCCATGCCCTCCAGGTTATAATACGGATTATTGAGTGCCTGAATTTCCAGTTCACAAGCATTGCATGAACCTGCATCTACTAGCCGAATCGCCAGTGCTCTACCCATGATGCGATGCAGACTAAGCTGAGCTTCCTGGCTGGTAACCTCCTCCGCTCGGGTCTCGGTCAAATTGCCCCACTGTATAAGTTTGCGTGCTCGATGCCACATCAGAGATCATGCCCCGCATAAGCCAAGTTGAAGGATTTGTTGATCAGCGGAAAGTCAGCCACAATATTATCCATAATCGCATATTCCAGCACCGGCCAGTTCAACCAGGAAGGATCCTGCACATGCACGCGTAATAAGGCATTGGAGCGTATATAAAGACTCACCAGTACCCCACCCCGCCAGCCTTCTACCCAACCATGGCCATGTCCATCTACCAGATAACTAGGCATACTAACGGCAACGGGGCCTGGCGGCAGCGTTGCTAATAATTGGCTCATCAACTGAATCGAGCTCAACACTTCGGCAAAGCGAATTTGCACGCGAGCGGCTACATCTCCCTCACTGCGTATTTGTTTGTGTAGATTCAGCTGGTCATAAGGTGCCATACCACTGTCTACCCGAACATCATAGCCCTGACCACTGGCACGCCCCGCCAAGCCAGACAGGCCCAGAGCCAGAGCTAACTCAGGGGACACACAACCCGTACCTAAAAACCGATCCTGCATCCCGCCATGTTCTTCAAAGCGATGCTGTATCCAAATAATTTCCTGCTCCAGTCGCTCCAGGGATGCTTGCCACTCCATGGCCCTGTCATCCGATATATCCAGCGAGCAGCCCCCTGGCTGCAGGGTATCCATAAGCAGACGATGTCCACACCAGGCAGCCTGCTCCCGCAAGCAATCCTCACGTAGCCGTGACAACCATGACAGGGGCAATGTCCAGCCGGCATCATTAGCTAATGCCCCCAGATCCCCCAAATGATTGGCGATACGTTCTCGTTCCAGTAATAAGGCCCTTAGCCAGGTGGCACGAGGAGGAATACTGATACCCGCTGCTTGCTCCAGAGCCATACACCAGGCCCAACTGTAGGCTACCGTACTATCACCACAGAGACGACCTACCAATTTTCCTGCATCGGGCCAAGGTGTCATGGACAGAGTCTGGGCTGTACCGCGATGGGTATACCCCAGCCTTTGCTCCAGCCTGAGCACTTTTTCTCCGACAACGGAAAATCGAAAATGTCCTGGCTCTATGATACCTGCATGGACAGGACCTACAGCAATCTCATGAACGCCTGCCCCACTAACTGAAATAAAATCATAGTCACGATCCTGCCAGACAGACGCCTTCTCGGATGCCGGATGTAAAGGAAAATAACTATCAGGCCAGCCATGATTTAACCAGGGGCGAGCATCGGCAATGTCACCTTCAGGTCGTCGTGCTCGTAGACCACAGAGGTCGTAAGTAGCACGCTGCATACGCTGCGTACAAGGATAGATATCGCTGATATCCGGGAAATCCAGGCTGGACATGGGTAAAGCCAGCAGCACCAGCAGCAGTTCATGGCCTCCGGTCAGAGCGAGCTCAATCGAGGGGTATATCCCTTCCCAATATCCCATGAGGCTCACACAGCGATACCCCTCCGCTTTTAAAGAGGCTACCACATCACGATAATGCTGAACGTCAACCTGCAAACTACGCATGGGCACCGGACCCGCCATGGTTTTCGCTTGCTCCAGCCAATGATGAGTCATGCCTTTTAGTCCCCTCCCGTGACAGTAACCGCTTGTTGGTAAACCGACCATAAGGCCGAAGGCATGCTAATCCCTAACCATAGGGCCAAGCCCAGATGTATAAACAGAGGTAACCTGTGTGGGCGGTAAGGCAATCGCTGGACGGTAATTTCCGGTCCCCAAACCATATCCTGCATACGCGCGATTAGACTGGCCAGCGCCACGAGCAAAGCAAATACCAGCAAAGGAATGCTCCATAGCTGTTGGTGGACAGCTGCCCCCAAAATCATAAACTCACTACGAAACATGCCAAAAGGCGGCAATCCGGCGATGGCCAGGGTACCCACCACCAAACCCCAACCTGCTCGTGCACTCACCGACATCAGACCTCGTATATCCTCTATACGCTGACTACGCGCCTTTTGCACAGCATGTCCTACCGAAAAGAACAATGAGGATTTAATCAAGGCATGCAGGGTCATATGTAACAAAGCCGCCGCATGAACTAAAATCCCACTCAGACCAAATGCAAAGGTTATCAACCCCATATGTTCGATAGATGAGTATGAAAACAACCGTTTAACATCCGTTTGTGTTCGCAGACGAAGGGCTGCTACCACCAGACTGAGCAAACCAAACCCCAACATGAGATGTTCAGGCAAGTGATTATGCAAGGCTCCATCAGCCAGAGCCTTGCAACGTAATAGGGCATAAAAGGCAACGTTTAACAGCATGCTGGAAAGCACCGCTGAGATCGGCGTGGGGCCTTCGGCATGTGCATCAGGCAACCAGCTATGCAGAGGAACCAGACCCACTTTGGTACCAAATCCTATCAAGGTAAAAACAAAAGCCATCGCCATGATGGTAGGTTCCAAGTGCGATCGCAGGACCCAAAGATGAGTCCAGAGCATAGCTTGGCTACCCTCCCCACTTAATCGATCAGCCGCCAGATAAATCAGAATGATCCCAAACAGAGCCTGTGCTATGCCCACGCCTCCCAGAATAAAATATTTCCAGGCAGCTTCCAGGCTGGCTGCTGTACGATAGATACCGACCATGAGCACGGCCGAGAGTGTGGCGGCTTCCAGAGCCACCCATAATAGCCCCAGATTATTGGTGGTCAGGGCGAGTAGCATCATGCCAACAAAAACCGCATACATGGCATGATACAGCCTTAAACGCCAAGGACTTAATCGTCCATGATCAGCCTCAACCTGCATATAAGGCCCTGAATACAAGGCGGTTGTCGTTGCTACCAAACAGGTCAGTACCACCAAAAAGGTATTTAAGGCATCCAGGTAAAAGGTCTCACTGACCATCCAATGTCCCTGATGCTGCGTCACCTGAATAGCCAGATCACAGGCGGCCAGTAAACATACGGCCATGCCCAGTGTATTTAAGGCGGTAGCCAAGGTACGCCGATGTCCGACGCCCACCTGAACCATAGCCAGTAAAAGAGGGCAACCCAATAATACAAGGAGCACACTCACCGTTGTTTCTCCTTCAAGGTTTCAAGGTGACGAATATCAAGGCTCTCAAACTGTTCGCGAATCTGAAATAGGAATACACCCAGAATCGATAAGCCCATCAACACATCCAGAGCCATACCCAACTCGACCACCATGGGCATACCATTGGCCGTAACAATGGCGGCAAACATCAAAGCATTTTCCATGGCCAGAAAACCCACCACCTGTGACAGCGCGCGCGTACGCACAATCATCATCAGCAGCGACAGGAGTACACAGGCCAGCGCAATGCCCAGGCCTTGACCTGCTACCCCCAGGGTCAGGGGCATCAAGGGCCTGGCCAAATAAAAAGCAATAATCACCAACCCCAGACCCATAAGCAGCGTGGTCGGGATATTGACCAGCATCTCTGTATCCCAACGGACACGCAGCTTTAACATCAAACGTTTAAGCAGATGAGGAATGAGCAGAACTTTAGTAAATAAGGTCAGCAGTGCTGATCCATAGAGCTCTGTCTGGTGCACATCGTGGGCGATAAGGGCTGACATCAGACACAACAGTAAGCCTTGCAGGGCATAAAGACGGGTCAACTGTAAAACACGCCGTTCTGTCAGCATGGCAAAAGCCAACAATAACATCAGGGCGGATAAGAGATGTATAACTTGCAGGGAAAAGGGCATGCATCAACTCCCCAGTAAGATATGAATGAGCATGCCCAGTACACCGAAAATAAAGGCCATACCTAGAAATTCGGGAACACGAAATATACGTAACTTCGCACTCAAGGTTTCGATCACAGCGATAGCGCAACCTACCAGCAGAAGTTTTACGATCAGAGATAAAAAAGCTAACGGCCAACCCGCCGCTCCCGATCCCGTAGCTATGCCCCAAGGCAGGAACAAGGCCAAGCCCATACCTGAATAAACCAGCAGGCGCAGCGCCTGCGCCCATTCCATCAAGGCCAGATGCCTGCCTGAATACTCTAGAACCATAGCTTCATGAATCATGGTGAGTTCAAGATGGGTGGTAGGGTTATCCACGGGAATACGCCCATTTTCTGCAAGCGTGACCAAGGCATAGGCTACCGCTGCAAAGGCTAAACTGGGATAAAGCGCGAAAGGTCGAACCAGCAGGGTATCCACGATAGTCGCTAACGAGGTCGATGATGCCAGCATGGATGCTGTAAATAGCACTGTTAACAAAGCAGGTTCAGATAAAAAACCCAGCAGCATTTCGCGACGCGCACCCAGCGTACCAAATGCTGTCCCTGTATCCATGGCTGCCAGTGCCGACATCATACGAGCAATGGCCAGCAATCCTACTAAAGCAATAGCATCCGCCACCGGCGCCAATAATAATCGGGTGGAAAGCAAAGGTATGCAGGCAGCAACCAGAGCCAAGCAGGCAAATATCAGGTAGGGAGCCATGCGAAACAAGGGTGAAGCATGCTCAGCGACCACCGGCACCTTGGCAAAAAGTTTGCGAAGTTGCCTATAGGGCTGCCACAAAGGAGGTGCTGACCTGTTTTGTAAGACGGAGCGACATTGATTAACCCAGCCCAAATATAAAGGAGCCAGCCCTATAGCCAGCAAAGCATCCAGACATTGGGTTAATAGAATCATGACACGACGACCACCAGCAATACCACCAAGGTCACAAAGCTGATGCCTAAGGACAGCGCTATCGAGCCTTGCAGATGCCGTGTTTCATGACTAAGGCGTTTCAATCCTGCCATAAGTAGCAGATACCCACTGTCCCATAGACGATCATGCACAGCCACATCGTAATGCGGCTGACGATCCGTTATGGCAGGAAATTGAATTTTCATCCGCATAAAGGGTGAAAAAATCTGCCGTATAGGCTGTCCAAACCCTTCTGCTGTATCTTGCATGCGCGAAGTTTGCCAGGGATAACCGCAATCCCAAGCAGCAGATCGACGGCTTCGACCAGGCCAGAACCAGCGTACCAAGAAAAACACCAACCCCCACCCCAGCAGCAGAACCAGAAAAAATACCAAGGGGCTGTAGCTGGCGCGTGATAATCCCATAGGGGCTAATAACCACCCCTGTTGCGCTACGGGAGCTAGATCCGATAGATTTAAAACATAATGCGTGACATGCAAAGCTACGGGTAACAGATAGGTAGGCAATAGTCCCAGTATCATACATCCCAAAGCCAACAACCCCATACCCCAACGTTCGCGACTGCCCGCATCGCGCGCCTTAAGCAATCCGGGTTCACGAGGCTGTCCCAAAAATATGATCCCGTAGAATTTGACCATGGTATAGGCAGACAATGCCGTGACTAGCGCAATCACAGCACTTAATACCGGCAAGAGCAGGTTAAGCAGATCTTGCGGCAAATTAGGTGTAAACAAAAAGGCTTGCAGAATCAGCCACTCGGCAACAAAACCGGCAAACAGAGGCAATCCTGCAGCACTTAACACGCCCACCAAGGCCAGCCAGGCTGTCCAGGGCATACGACGCATTAAACCACCTAAATGCCCCAGGTTGCGTTCGCCCGTAGCATGCAACACCGACCCTGTCGCCAGAAACAAGAGGCTTTTGAACAAAGCATGGCTGAATGCGTGATAAAGCACAGCCGCTAAGGCCATCGCTGATAATTGCATCATGCCATAGCCACGAAATATCAGGGCCAAGCCCAAAGCGACACAAAGCAACCCCATATTTTCCATGGAGGAGTAAGCAAGCAACCTTTTCATATCAACCTGGACAGCGGCATGAATAACGCCATACAGCGCTGTCAGCAATCCCATACTTAAAACAAGTATGCCACACCAGACAGGTAGAGCCGGCAACCATAGCAAGGTCCAACGCAGCAGGGCATAAAGTGCCGTTTTTAGCATCACCCCGCTCATCAGGGCGGATACAGGGGAAGGTGCTGCTGGATGAGCTTCAGGTAACCAGACATGAAAGGGAACCAGTCCCATTTTAGCTATCAGACCCATTAGGGCCAGCAAAACCAAGCCTGACAGGCTGACAGGACCCAGCCCCAGTGCCAAGCCATGGCCCAGACTATCTTCCCTGCCAGGCGTATGTAGTGACAAAAAGGCCACCAGTAGTACCAGGCCTCCCGCTTGCGCCATCACCAGGTACAGCAATCCAGCATCCCGTATTTCCTTGATCTTATGATTGCTGATGACTAACAAATAAGAACTGACGGCCATGCTTTCCCAGGCCAGCATGAACAAATAGGCATTACTAGCCAAAATCACCAACGACATGCTGATCAAAAAATTATGATAATGAAAGCAAATCAGGCCCGCCGGAGTAGCCTCACGGTGCCTGAAATAGGCAGCTGCAAACAAGGATATTGCAGCACTGGCCGAACCTAGCACCAGCAAAAACCACGCTGAAAGCGGATCTAATCTAACCTGCCAAGACAAACCCGGAATACCTAAATCTTGTTGGCTATAAGCAATTCCCCTACTCAATCCATACCCAGCCGCTACAGCGAGCAGGGCTCCGGCAACCGCTCCGGCAGGAAATAACCAGCGGGTCACCCCATGCGCCCAGGTCATAAAATACAAGCCCATGACACCCAGCAGAAACCAGCACAGCAAGGCAAGCTGTACAACATCCAGAGCTAGCACCGAACCCCGCAAGTCATTCAAGGTCATACACCCTTATGAACATGGTCCATATATGCACATAGTATGTTAATGTTTTTATGATATCATAATCACAAAATGCATGTCATGAGATTACTTGCCCCGTAACGACGAGCAATGATGAGGTAAGGTCTATGGAATCAAAAACTGCACGACTAACGATATTGATCGATCCGGTGAAGAAAAAGGCTTTTGAGCAGCTTTGCACGGCCCAAGATCTAACACCCTCCCAGGTCGTCAGACAGCTGATAAGGGACTATTTAGAAAAACATCATGTTGAATATGCCACTAAACCCAAATTAAATCAGCATGTTAAACCCTAAAATCAGAACCTGGCAGTCAATGCATCGCGCATGCCATAGGCTCAACAGCCGGGTACCAGCAATGTTGTTCTACCAACATCATAGCCTCATGAGCCTCTCCATACCCAGGCTCATCAGCACGCATTAGCCTCCTTAAACCCTGAAAATCACGACAGTAAACCTGTAAAGTACCGTCCTCTGCGTATTCTAACCTTGCCTTAAGCCCTTGATTTTCAAGATACATATTGGCCCAAATAGCCATCACACTAACTTCACGTGACATGATGTCACCTACGGGGTTGAAGGTTTAGGATAGTTTGCTAGCAAGCGATGCCTGACATATTGATGTGGATCAAGCACCTCATGCGTGGTTGACCATGAACCACCTGTAACTCTAATACACAACAAGGTGACAGTATTGTTACCAACTCATACACACCTTCAAAGTATGCAGCGATTCATACTCATATCACAGGAGAACCCAGACCTCGGGCAAGGAACATAACAGACTATGAAGGGCGTCAAGATACACCAATAAGGACACATACGTACACTCAGGAATAAACACTCAGCTGCTGGCACAATGTCTGCTTTAACTCCCCGTGAGGCAGCACAAAAAAGATATATAAGATAAAAAGATATATAGATGTAGCCCCATGAGAGCTACAAACAACTCACAAAAAATGCAAAACCGATAACAACAATCACGGATACGACAGAGGACGTCCGAATATGACTATCATGACCCGATGGCTAGCTTTTATTTGCTTGTGCTTGTCCCTACAGGTACAAGCCAGTTCCTATGCACAAACTCGCTATCCCATAGTATTAGTTCCTGGTGTTTTAGGCTTTGCACAGGTGTTTGGCATTGACTATTTCTACGGCATTCCATCCGACCTGCAAGCCAACGGCGCCACCGTATTTGAGACTTCATCCTCGGCATTGAACAGTACCTTAGCTCGTGGGGAGGAACTTCTGGGACAAGTACAAACCATCTTGGCCATCACCGGCGCACAAAAAGTCAACCTCATTGGCCACAGCCATGGTGGTGTAGCCGCTCGTTATGTTGCTGCCATCATCCCGACACAAGTGGCCTCGGTAACAACTATTGGTTCCCCTAACACAGGCACCCCGGTGGCTGATGCTTTGCTGGGACTCACGCAAACTGCTCCCGCATTAGCCAGTTTGGCCGTTCCGATAGCCAATGCTTTCTCAACGCTGCTAGATACCTTCGCAGGGACACAATACTCTGAAAATGCCATCGCTGAAATGCAGTCGATGAGTACCGCAGGTCAAGCAGCCTTCAATGCTCAGTACCCCGCAGGTATGCCTTCCTCACCCTGCGGCCAGGGCGCAGCCTATGCCAATGGCCAACATTATTACTCCTGGGGGGGCACCTCCGTATTCACCAATTTCTTTGACCCCACGGATTACCTGTTTTCCGTAACCAGTCTGGCATTTTCTGGCCAAGCCAATGACGGCTTAACCGGTCAGTGCAGCAGTCACTTTGGCACCGTATTGCGAGATAATTACCCTTGGAATCATGGTGATGAAATCAATCAATTTCTGGGATTACGTGGCTGGTTTACGCCTGATCCTGTGGCCGTGTTCCGTGAACAGGCCAATCGTCTGAAAAATACAGGGCTTTAAATTCAAAGAAAAAACAGGATCGCAGACCCTTTATCCCCGGTGAATTCTCCCGGGGTTTTTTATTTCCCCATATAGATGCGTAACAGCATTGAGTAGGCTGATCATCGCGCATCCTCACTTGAGTTTGTTTGCACACTTAAAAAGCGGACAAGATCAGGCTGCATTGTGTCCACCCATATAACACCACTCGGCAAAGCGCTGCAGCATCCACTCACAATAGTGAGTTGCCTTAAAAAGCTGTTGGCTTGAACGAAAACGGTTGTTGAGAACTGAAATTATCAGTTTGTGCGTAAAACCCCGCCATTCATGGCGAGGATATAAGTATGCCGTTGACTGCTTGTTTTTAGCTGCCTATAATAACAGTATCAAGAAGATTGATACGTTGGCAACCAAGACCCTAAAAGTTCGAGTGCGTGACAAACACGCCAAGGTTCTTGCAGCACAAGCAAGGGCAGTGAACTTTGTCTGGAATTACCTGAATGAGTTGTCCAGTCGTAGCATACGGGAACGAGGCAAATTTCTTTCCGCCTTCGATATGCACGCCTACACCACAGGCGCTTCTAAGGAACTTGGAC